>NZ_BMOD01000030.1 GCF_014646895.1 Deinococcus roseus | reverse complement strand
GTTAGGCCTGGGGCACCTGGTCAGAGTGCTCACCCAGCGGCGCTTTTACGCCCCTGCCATCAAAATTTTGTCCTGTACTTAGAGCGCAGAAATACCAGCGATAAGGAAGATTTTTTTCATACCACTTCATGATATTGAAAAATAAAAAACAAGCGACCATCAACCTATACAATTCAGCACGCGCATTGTGGATTGCTGGCTCTCAGCAATGAAATTGATTCTTCTTTTGGGTCAAATTCCTTTGTGGCATCACATCGAGCTGTTTCTATTGCATACAGATCCATGCAAGCAAGCTTTTGTTTTGCCCCAGATGCTGAATCATGGATTGTGCACATTAAATCATTCATCTTCACCGGGAAAACCAATCCCCACCATTGACATATGCTTTTTTGTGTCCAGAGCATCACTTTCTTTAAAACAACCCAGATCAATGGTCATGCTCAGGAGGGTCTTCAACACCAGAAAGCTCAAGATGTTGAGGTGAATGATCCCGCAAAACAGTTCATGGCTTCTGCATGGATGATGGCTCCATGACAGGGGACTTTCAGGGCTGGGTTGATCCCACATCATCCTTGCCCAGCCTGCACACCCACATCACCCTTCACCAGATCCCGGAGCCCTGGCACCAGACCCTCTGGCGTTTCTGGGAACGCACCAGCCTGCACCCTGTCCAGCACCCTGTGGACATCGAAATGGGGGAGGCTCAGGGCAAAGGAAGCCCGGTCACCCTGAACTGGATTCGCGGTCAGGTGACCGGCCTGCGAGAAGGGGGGGCGAATCAGCAGATGGCAGGGAATGCAGCTCAATGAAGGAGGATCAAACCGGTTCGAAGCCCAGGCTGATGCTGGTGGTCAGGTTTTGCCATTGCCCCACTTTCTACTGACCTGAGCAGATGTTGTTTAAACCTCGCTTTCGTGTCCTGACCTTTCCATTCGCTTTGCTCAAGCAGAAGTGAGTTAAACTCACTTCTGCTGAAAGCAGTAGAGGGTGGGAGGCTGGTAGGCAGGTCGGGGCTCTGCAGGGGAAAGGGCAAGTCCGTCGGTGCCGGATGGGGGTGGCCCTGACCCCCATGCTTTTCCTGATGGGCCTCTTCAGCATCGGGTTTTGCTCTTGAAGTTACCCTCTGGGTGCAGCCGTGGATTCCCGCACCACCAGTTCGGTGGGGAAAGGGCCAGGCTGTTCGGGGGTCTGGCCCTCGATCAGGGACACCAGCATTTGCACGGCCACCTCTCCCATCAGTTGCAAAGGCTGGCGAATGGTGGTGAGGGCTGGACGGGACGCGGCTGCAATGGGCAGGTCATCAAAGCCCACCACCGAGATGTCCCCAGGCACCTGAAAGCCCAGGTCCTGCGCCATGTGAATGGCCCCCAGCGCCATCTGGTCCCCGGAAACAAAAAGGGCTGTGGGAGGATCAGGAAGGGAAAGCAGATGACGGGCTGCTTCCTCTCCACTGAGCTTGGTGTAATCTCCGTGCCGGATGTAATTTTCGGGGACAGAAAAGCCTGCCTGCAGCATGCTGTCCAGGTAGCCCCTGTAGCGTTCGTCGGCGTCGTTGCGGTCCGGGTTGGGGGTGGGGAGCAGGGTGTCGGGTTCTCTGCCCTCGTCTTTCAGGCCGCTGATGAAGCCAATGCGGGTGTGCCCGAGTGAAAACAGGTGCTGCATGGCCTGACAGGCCCCACCGTAATTGTCCACCATGAGGGGGCGGTCTCCGGGTCCGTCCACGCTGACCACCTGATTGGGCAAATCGGTGTGTTTCCAGCGTCCTTCGCTGGAAGGCTGAATCAGCAGGGCACCGCTGGACAGGCGGGTCATCATGGAGAGGTCCGAGGTGTTGTTCTCCACCAGCATCATCACCACCAGGTCGTAATTGAGGGTTTCGGCTGCTCGGGCTGCCCCCTGCACCACTTCTGAAGCGTAAGGCTTGTTGAGCTGTGGGGTGAACACACTGATGATGCGGCTGCGACCTCCAGCCAGCGCACGGGCCATGGGGTTGACCCGGTAGCCGGTGGCCTGGATGGCTTCCAGCACCCGTTCACGGGTGGCGGGGCGCACGTTGGTTTTCCCGTTGATCACGTTGGAAACCGTCATGGGGGAGACACCCGCCTGTCTGGCAACAGCGTCCAGGGTCACGGGGGTGGAATCGGGAGGGGTCAGGGTCATGGCATCAAACCTCTTTCTCGGTCTGGCTGCATTCTCCCACAAACTTGAACGGTGCGCCAGTATTTTAGCGGTACAATTCCCCTCTTGCATTTTTTTCATTTTAGCGCTACATTACAGCAGTACACAGACAATTCTGCTTTCACTTTCCTGCCGTCTTTGCCCCTGCCAGCGGCCCGCTTTCATGCCCCAAATCGGCACCTTCAGACCTGCACTGCACTGGCCGGTCTGTGTGTTCCCTGAAAACACCAGTGTGTTTTTCAGACAGCTTTTTCAGCCATTCCAACAGGGCTTTGATTTGCCCTGAAGGCCCCTTCACGCCCATTTTTCTGCGCCCCCGATTTTGCGCACTTTTCTGGAGGATCCCATGCGTAAACACACCCTGCTGATGACTGGACTTCTCGCCCTGCTGGGCAGTTGCGGCACCCAGATTTCCCCCACCGACAGTGCTTTCAGCCAGCAAGCCGTCTGCAACACCGCCAACGTGGCCCTGGGCAAAACCTACTCTGCCTCCAGCATCGAAAATTCTGGGACCCCTGCCAATGCAGCTTTTGATGGCAACACCGGAACCCGCTGGTCCAGTCAGTTTTCCGATCCCCAGTGGATTCAGGTGGACCTGGGCAGCGTGCAGAACCTGTGTGAAATCAACCTCAACTGGGAAGCTGCTTACGGAAAGGCCTTCAAAATTGAAGTCTCCAACACCGGAACCGGCGGCTGGACCCAGATTTACAGCACCACCACCAGCACCGGTGGCAACCAGATTCTCAGTGTGACCGGATCTGGTCGTTATGTGCGCCTGACCGGAACCCAGCGCGGCACCCAATACGGTTACTCCCTGTGGGAATTCGGCATCAAAACGGCAAGCACCACCACCCTGCCCACCTCTGACACCCCGGACTTTGGCCCCAACGTCAGGATCTTCAGTCCCACCGAATCGGCAGCCACAGTTCAGGCAGCACTGGACAATGCTTTCACCCCTTACGTCAAGAATTCCAGTGCGCAATTCGGCAACCAGCGTTTTGCCTTCCTGTTCAAACCCGGCACCTACAATGTGTGGGCCAACGTGGGCTTTTACACCCACCTGGCAGGTCTGGGCCTGAACCCGGACGATGTGACCCTCACCCGCAACATCAACGTGGACAGCGGCTGGAACTTCGGAGACGAATCCAACGCCACCCAGAACTTCTGGCGCTCGGTGGAAAACCTCGC
This sequence comes from Deinococcus roseus, assembly GCF_014646895.1. Taxonomy (NCBI): domain Bacteria; kingdom Thermotogati; phylum Deinococcota; class Deinococci; order Deinococcales; family Deinococcaceae; genus Deinococcus; species Deinococcus roseus. Next base: position 46,381 of record NZ_BMOD01000030.1, on the reverse strand, counting down.
CGTGCTCCCTGAAAATGGCAGCACCCGCTGGGCCGTGTCTCAGGCAGCCCCCATGCGCCGCGTGCACATCCGGGGCAACATGGCGCTCGGTCCCTCCAACATGGACGGCGGACAGGGCTACGCCAGCGGTGGCTACCTGGCAGACAGCCGCGTGGATGGGCAAATTGTTTCCGGCTCCCAGCAGCAGTGGTACACCCGGGACAGCAACATCGGCAGCTGGGCAGGCGGCGTGTGGAACATGGTGTTCTCTGGCGTGACCGGAGCACCCGCCAACGCCTTCCCCAGCCCCGTGCACACCACCCTGGCCACCACCCCCGTCACCCGCGAGAAGCCCTACCTGTACATCCAGTCAGACGGCAAATACCGGGTGTTCCTGCCCAACCTGAGGACCAACAGCAGCGGAGCCACCTGGCCCAACACCGCTGGAACCTCTCTGCCCATGAGCCAGTTCTATGTTGCAAAACCCAGCGACAGCGCCGCCACCCTCAATCAGGCTTTGCAACAGGGCCTCAACCTGTTCTTCACCCCCGGCGTGTACCACCTGAACCAGACCCTCAATGTCACCCGTGCCAACACCGTGGTGATGGGGATTGGCCTGGCCACCCTGATCCCGGATGGCGGCATCAACGCCATGACCGTTGCAGATGTGGATGGTGTACGCATCTCTGACCTGCTGTTCGATGCAGGCACCACCAACTCTGCAGCCCTGCTGACCATCGGGCAGGCCGGAGCGAACACCAGCCACGCCGCCAACCCCACCAGCGTGCAAGACGTGTACTTCCGCATCGGGGGCGCAGTGGCCGGGAAAGCCACCACCAGCCTGATCGTGAACAGCAGCAACGCCATCATCGACCACATCTGGGCCTGGCGTGCAGACCACGGCAACTCTCCCACCGGCTGGAACATCAACACCGCAGACACCGGCGTGATCGTGAACGGCAACAACGTGCTGGCCACCGGTCTCTTTGTGGAACACTACCAGAAACACGAAGTGATCTGGAACGGCCAGGGCGGCAAAACCATCTTCTTCCAGAACGAAATGCCCTACGACGTGCCCAGCCAGGGCGTGTGGAGCAGCGGTGCTGGCACCAACGGCTACGCCTCCTACAAAGTGGCCAGCAACGTCACCAGCCACGAAGCCTGGGGGCTGGGCGTCTACTGCTTCTTCAACATCGGCGGAACCAGCACGGGCATTGTGGCTTCTCGCGGTGTGGAAGTGCCCAACAACGCCAACGTGAAATTCCACAGCCTGCTGACGGTTTCTCTGGGCAACAACGGCACCATCAGCAACGTGATCAACACCACGGGCGCAGCGGTGCCCATCCCTGGAACCAACACCGCCCCCAGCAACGTGGTCAGCTACCCTTAAGAAGTTTGAAGTTCACAGTTTACAAGTTCAAGCAGAAAGAGGCCCAGTGGGCCTCTTTTTTGTTCAGCATGTTGCTGTTTCCTGTTCAACTTTCTTTTCAGCTGCCTTCAGGACTTTTCCTGCGTGCTGGCTGGTTCCAGCTGGTCCGTGCCCGGCCTTCACGCTTGGACTGGTACAACAGCCCATCCACCTCTTCCAGCAGGGCTCTGGGACTGGAATGGGCCGCTGGCACGATGCTGGCCGCACCTATGCTCAGGGTCACCACATCGCTGACCTTGGACATTTCGTGTGGGATGGCGGCTTCCTGGAGGTGACGGTGCAGGCGCTCTGCCACGGTCAGGGCACCCGAAAGGCTGGATTCGGGCAGAATCAGCACAAATTCCTCGCCGCCATAACGGGCCACCACATCTTGCGGGTTGTGGGTGCAGCGCCGCAGCAGGGCCGCAATGTCTTTCAGGCACTGGTCGCCTTTCAGGTGGCCGTAATGGTCGTTGTAGAGCTTGAAAAAATCCACATCGCACAAGAGGACACTCAGCGGTTGCTGCCGTTCCAGATGGTCCTGCCACAGGCGCTGCAAATGGTCATCGAAAGCCGCCCGGTTGTACAGTCCGGTCAGGCCGTCCAGGAAAGCATAGCGTTGCAATTCAATGTTGGCTTCCTGCAGGCGCTGCTCGGCGTAGCGGCGTTCCCGCACTTCTTCTTGCAGTTGCCGGGTGCGCAGCAGAACCTGTTTTTCCAGCCCTTCGGTGTAATCGCGCACCGCCAGCGACTGGTCCAACCTGAAAAACGCGCCACTGAGCGCTTGACGGAACCCCTCCTCGTTGAAGTAGGGTTGTTCGGGCTGCTCGAAAAGCAAATAGCCAAAGTGCTCCTCACCAGAGAACAGGGCCGTCATCACCAGATGCCCTTCTTGCAGTTCTGACCACATGCTGCGTGGCAAAACATCACGGGTCACAAAAGATTCGCTGTCCAGTGAACCCTGGTGGCCTTCTGCAAGCACCACCCGCCCAAAAGGGGCAGGCTCCGGTCCGAAGAATTCATAGACCACCAGAAAATACCGCTTCAGGTCCAGGGTTTTCAGGTACAGACCCATCTGCTCGTACAGACCAGAGTAATTGCTCTGCGACATCAGGGCCATGTCCAGGTGCCATTTGGTGTCTGCATCGAAAGCCCGCAGCAACTTGTGGCGGGCCAGCACCATCTGCTGGGCATGGATCAGGAACTTCTGCAACTGGAAACACAACCGGTCAAAATCCCGCTGCTGCTGCACCGTGAGGGGCACAGCAGTGTCCTGGTACACCGCTTCCAGCCAGTCCTGCCAGATGTGGATGTCCTGCTGGCTGCGAACACAGGCCAGGATCATGCCTTTCCAGCGGGCCAGAAATCCCGCGTGGTGCACACCCTCGGTGAGGCAGGACAGCAGTTGCCGTTTCAGGTTGTCCTGCTCAAAAGGCCACTGCTGACCCTCAGCCTGGGCCGTGCCAGAACGCTGGTGACCGCAGGATTGACGCACCACCAGCTGGGTCTGGATGTGGGTGATCTCCGGGACAGACTGTCCATCCAGCACCTGCAGCAGAAGCTGCGCCGCCACTTCTCCCTGCTCATAAAAGGGAAGCCGCACGGTGGTGAGGGCCGGAATGGCGTAACGGAAATCCTCGTTGTCATCGAAACCCACCACCGCAATGTCTTCAGGCACCCGGATCCCCTGCTCTGTGAGGGCCTGGATGATGCCCTCGGTCATCTCGTCGTTGCAGGACACCACCGCCTCGAAGTCGCGGGTATGGACCAGCAGTTTCTGCATTTCCCGGTGGGCCAGAATCGACTGGAATTTCCCGGTGAGGATGTGCTCCGGGGGAACCTGCAACCCGTTTGCCTGCAGGTTGTCCAGAAAAACCTGTTCCCGCTCCTGAGAATCCACGTTGCCTTCAATGCCCCGCACAAACACGAACCTGCGAAACCCCCGCACCCGGATCAGGTGGTCCATCAAATCCTGCATCCCTGGTTTGTTGTCCGAAAGCACGCTGGGCATGCCCGCAAGCTCCACCCCGATGCTGATGGTGGGCAACCCATACTGCTGCAAGAACTGCAGGAAATCCTGATGGGTGGTGTGGGTGGAAAGAGACGCCGAGAGCGAAAGCAATCCACAGTGGTTTTCAGGGTTGAGCTGGGTGTACAGGTCGTTGGCTTTCAGCCATGAGGTGCGGGAGGTGCGCAGTTCCCGTCCCAGATACACCATGGAAGAGAGGCCCAACTGCTGCAACTGGCTGCGGATGCCGTTCAGGATGTGAATCTGGTAGTTGTACAAATGGTCCACCAGAATGGCAACGCTTCTGGGGCAGTCCGGCTGGGTCATGGCTTACCTCTGGAGGTCTAAGGCACAGTGCTGGAGTCGAGGGGAGATGCCTCAGTGTATGACAGCGTGGGAAAAGACACAATTGATAGACACAAGTCTTAAGATTCCGGCTTTTTCTTCTCAGCGGATGCTGGAAAAACGCTCATTCCAGCTCTGTTTTCTGTAAAAAACCTGAAGAGTGCATAAAATCCCGCTTTTGCAAATCAGCAGAGTCTATACGCTGAAACCAGCAAGCCAAACTTCAAGCATTGAATTCGTTCACCACACGTGAACACAGGAGGCATGACATGAACAACCGAATCACAGCCGTATTTCCCAGCCAGCAGCAGGCCCAGGAGGCCGTCAATGAGCTTCACACCCTGGGTGTGCATGAATCTGATCTTTCTTTCATTGCGCGTCAGGCCGATGGCACCGTCACCGATGGTCTTGTCGACCACTCCAACCATGAAGATGGCAAAGGTGCCGCCCGTGGTCTGGCCGTGGGGGCCAGTGCAGGTGCCTTGTTTGGTCTGGCCGCAGCGCTGATTCCCGGTGTGGGACCGTTCATCACTGCAGGCTTCCTGGCCAGCTCACTGGGTGCAGCCGCAGGTGGTGCAGTGGCAGGTGCCGTGGTCGGAGGCGTCACCGGAACCCTCGCAGGTTCCCTCGCAGATGCAGGTTACAGCCATGAAGAAGCCAGTTACTACGAACGCTCCCTCAACGATGGAGGCGTGCTGGTGGCCATTGAACCCCCAGCCCATGTGACCCGCGATCAGGTGACCGATGTGGTGACCCGCCACCAGGGCACCGTGCAGGGATGGAACGGAGAAACCAGCAACAGCCGCGCTTCTCTGGGCAACATGTCTGACACCCGTTCTGACACCTACACCGACACCAGCATGCGCACCGATACCCGCACCGACAACCGCAACGACACCAACATGCGCAACGACACCTACACCGACAACCGCAACGCCCCAATGGATTCCGATCTGGATGAAGCTGCCCGTCTGCGCCTGCACGAAGAGCGCCTGGAAGTGGACAAAGAGCGTTATGTGGCAGGCAGCGTGGAGGTGGGCAAACGCGTGGAAACCCGCACCGAGAATGTCGATGTGGATCTGGAACGAGAAGAAATCGTGATCGAGCGCCATCCCGTGACCGGAGAACGCCCTGTGGAAGGGGGCGTGCAACTGGGATCGGACCGCCAGCGCGTCCGGGTGGACCTGGAAGCCGAGCGTGCCGATGTCGAGAAACGCGCTTATGTCACCGAAGAAGTCGAGGTGGGCAAACGCACCGAAACCGAACGCCAGACCTTCACCGAAACCGTGGGCAAGGAAGTGCTGGAGGTCAACAAGACCGGGGATGTGGATGTGCGGGCAGACCAGACCGCCACCGGAAGCCTGCGGGAAAGCACCCGCGATCTGGACACCGAGCTGGAAACCGAGCGCCGCAACCAGCTGGACCGCGACAGCATCGAAGCCAATCGCCTGAATGAAGACGGCACCTTTCGCAAATGAGCCCTGAATCCAGAGAAGCAGCACATGTGCTGCTTCTTTTTGGTGTGAAGTTCAGGGTTCTATTCCTCATCTGGTTGTATCAGGCTGGCCACCAGGGCCGTCCAGCCTGTCTGGTGGCTGGCCCCCAGCCCTTTGGCATTTTCCCCATGAAAATACTCGTGGAACAAGAGCAGGTCTTTGAAATGGGGGTCGCTGGCGTACTTTTCCTGCCCTCCATGAATCGGGCGGTGACCGTATTCATCGGGCAGAAACATGCGGATCAGGCGGCGTTTGAGTTCGGCGGCCACCTCGCGCAGGTTCATGCGCTGGCCTGAGTTGGAAGGGCAATCCACCTGCAGGTCATCCTCGAAAAAGCGGGCATAATTTTCCAGTGCATCAATGATCAACATGTTGATGGGAAACCAGATCGGGCCGCGCCAGTTGGAGTTTCCCCCGAACATCGGGATGTCAGACTCGCCTGGAGCGTATTTCACGGTGTATTCCACATCTTCAATTTTGAGGGTGTAGGGGTGCTCCTCGTGGTACCTGGAAACCGAGCGGATGCCGTAAGGGGAGAGGAATTCCTTTTCGTCCAGCAGGTAACCCAGAACCCGTCCCAGGCGGTCTTTGCTTGGCAAGGCCAGCAGGCGGCGCGTCACCAGGTCCTGGGTGCTGAAGGTCATGTTGCTGATGTGGTCTCCCAGGTCCGGGCGGTTTTGCAAGAGCCAGTTCATGCGTTTGCTGAATCCGGGCAGGTGTTCCAGGGTTTTCTGGTCGAGTTGCACCACCGCAATCAGGGGGAGCAGGCCCACCAGGGAACGCACCTTCATGGGGAAGGTCACATCGCCAATGTTCAGGATGTCGTAATAAAAGCCGTCCTCCTCGTCCCACAGGCCGTTTCCCCCCAGGGTGTTGATGGCATCTGCAATCACCAGGAAGTGCTCGAAGTACTTGGAGGCCATGTCCTCATAGGCCGGGTCGTCTTTGGCCAGTTCCAGGGCGATGTTCAGCATGGTGGTGGCGTAAAAAGCCATCCAGGCGGTGCCGTCGGCCTGTTCCACCGTCCAGCCCTGCAAAGGCTTGCTGCGGTCAAACACCCCGATGTTGTCCAGGCCCAGAAATCCACCTGCGAACAGGTTGTTGCCGTCTTTGTCTTTGCGGTTCACCCACCAGGTGAAGTTGAGGGTCAGTTTCTGGAACACCCGCTTTAAAAACACGGTGTCCCGGTTTCCGGGGAGACCACTGGCCTGGTAGACCTTCCAGGCCGCCCAGGCATGCACCGGGGGGTTCACGTCGTTGAAGTTGAATTCGTAAGCAGGCAGCCTTCCGCTGAGGTGCATGTACCACTCGCGCAGAAACAGCACGATCTGCTCTCTGGCGTAGTCCCCATCGATCTGGGCCATGGGCAGCATGTGGAAGGCCAGGTCCCAGGCGGCATACCAGGGGTACTCCCATTTGTCGGGCATGGAGATGATGTCCCGGTTGTAGAGGTGTTCCCATTCGGCGTTGCGTCCCATCTGGTGCTTTAAAGGAGGGCGTGGCTGGGTCGGGTCTCCCTGCAGCCAGTCCTGCACCACGTACCAGTAGAACTGTTTGCTGTGCAGCAACCCTGCGTAAGCCTGCCGGGCCACTTTGCTCTCTGCTTCTGGCACCCCGTACAGCACCTGTCCGTAATACAGGTCGGTTTCCTGGATGCGCTGGGCAAAGACCTTTTCAAAGTCCTCTCCGAACAGCGCTGCTGGGGTTTCCTGGGTGTCGTGAAGCCGGAAGTGCAACACACGGGTTTCACCGGGGTCCAGTTCCAGGCGGTAATGGGCTGCAGCTCTGGTTCCGATCTGGTCCGGGTTCACAGCCTCTTTGTTCCCCTGCACCAGAAATTCGTGAAAGGCGTCTTTGGTGTGTGGGTTGGGGTTGGGTGTGCTGAACAGCCGCTCAAAATTGGTTTCGTTGTCGGTGAAGAGCCAGCGAAGGGGAGCATCCTGGGCATGCAGATGGAATTCTCCCAGGGTGGGATGTTTTGCCAGCAGGTGACCATCCTGCAAGGTCAGAGACGGCTTTGCCCAGTAGCCTTCTCCGGTGCGGCCCCAGGACCAGGTGTTCCTGAACCACAAGGTGGGCAGCACATGCACTGCGGCCCGCTCTGAACCCCGGTTGCTGATGGAAATGCGCACCAGCAGATCATCCGGGGTGTTCTTGGCATATTCTGCACACACATCAAAGTACCCCTGGTCAAAAATGCCCGTGTCCAGGATTTCAAATTCCGGGTCCTGGCGGGTGCGTTTGCGGTTCTCCTCCAGCAGCCTCTGGTAAGGAAAGGCCTGCTGCGGATACTTGTACAGCGACTTCAAATAACTGTGGGTGGGGCTGGAATCCAGGTGGTAATACAGTTCCTTGACGTCCTCGCCGTGGTTGCCTTCGGGTCCGGTGAGGCCATACAGGCGTTCTTTGAGGATGGGATCGTGTTCGTTCCAGAGGGCCAGCGCAAAACACAGGCGGCACTCCCGGTCGGTGATGCCCAGCAGGCCATCTTCCCCCCAGCGGTAAGCGCGGCTGCGGGCCTGGTCGTGGGTGAAACTGGTCCAGACGTTGCCATCTTCAGAGTAGTCTTCGCGAACAGTACCCCACTGCCGGTCTGACAGGTAAGGTCCCCAGCGTTTCCAGTTTTTTGTGCGTTCCCGGTCTTCGATCAGGCGTTTCTGTTCTGGCAGCAGCCGCATGCACAACCTCTTGCTGTCACCTTACCCTGCAGGTTTAAAAAACACCTGAACAAACCTCACGGTGTGCATGAGAGGGATCCGGGATGGCCGTCAAATGCCCCAGAGCGCCAACCAGAGCAACCCCTTTGAGTATTGGTTTGCCCGTTGAATCAGCAGGTGCATCAGGCGCTCTTTTTGCTCCAGATCCATGGGTCCATTGTACATCCCCGGGATTCTGGTCGGACTGAGGACACACACAATCATGAGAAAAACATGATGACCCAGAATGAACGACAGGGCACCTTCAGGCAATGCCCTGCACTCTGGGTCCATATGCAATGCAGAGTGCCTTAAAAGCCATTACAGCGGGAAACAGCACAAAACCCCGTGTTTTTCTACGATAAGATCAGTTATCGTAGAAAGAGCAGCTTTCCCATGGTTTTGAAACCATGGGAAAGCTGCTCAAATTTGAAATCACTTTTGTCGGAATCACTTCAGGGTGTTGATGGCCTGGGTGATCCACTTCAAAGCTGTGGGCACCTGCGCACGCATGTCTGCCACATCGGAACTTTTGCTCTCGTGGTTGAAGTAGCTGTAGGCGAATTTCCTGCCGCCCGGCAATTCCACATAACCCGTGAGGGCCATGAGCCGCCAGCCTGTTCCCAATTTGGCTCCCCAGTAATTCACCGGAAACGGCAGGGGTTTGGGTTTGCAACAGCCTTTGGCAAACGTGTCCCGGTAGAACTGCAAACTGCTCTGGCTGAGCTTGCCTGGAACAAAGGGATTTGCCACCAGCGTGGTGAATTCTCTGGGGGTGCTGACGTTCTGGGTGTTGAAATCAATTCTGGAATCGTAACGTCTGCGGAAATAACCGTTTTTGCCGTCCAGGGCTTCCAGCAAATCTTCTGCCTTCACATTGAAAGAGGTTTTCACCAGGTCCACCGCCATGGTGATCTGATCGGTGCGGCCAGCACTGGCAAAAGCCTGGGTGCTTTGCAAAAGGGTGACTTGCGGGAAATAGTGGCCTCCCAGTCCGGCCTGCGCGGTCCACCAGGCTTTGGTGGTGAGCATGATCCGGGTGTTGCAGAGCCCCAGGCTGTCTGCGGTCTCCTGAGGATGCAGGAGTCCGGTGGTGAGGTGCAGCATGTCGTTGGCGGTGTTCTCGGACACCCGAATGGCCTGTTCGGCCAGATGGGCGATGGTGTTGGTGCCTCTGGAGTAATCCAGAATGCTGCGCATGGCTTCGGTGGTGGTGAGGGTGCTGTTCAGGGTGTATTTTCCGGCATCAATGTCTTCCAGCACGTCATAAAGCACCACCTGCTTGTAGGTGCTGGCCAGCGGAAAAGCCTGGTCTGCGTTGTAGACCACCGCCCGCACAGGCTTCAGGGTGAGGCTGTCCAGCTCTGCCACAAACAGCCCGATCCGTCCGGTCAGCACGGCAGGCGGAGGAGGAGCTGCAAAAGTGGTGACCGGGGCTTTGTTGCTCAGGCAAGTTGAATTGAGGCCTGCAGGGCTGGTGGGTGCAGGAAGGGGAGCCAGGGTCGTGGGGGAATCCGCAGCTCTGGGCACGTCCAGAATCAGGCGCATGCCTTCTGTGGCATTGTCCAGGGTGCTGACCACGATGCCCTGCACCTGACCTGTCAGCACAATCTGGTTGCCTTTCTGCTGGTAACTCAGGTTCAGAATGCCCAGGGAACGGCCTTCTGCAGGCAGGTTGATCCCTGGCAGGATGATGGTGAGGGTGCTGGCGGTGCTGACCGTCTGGAAGGTGGTTTTCACATTCAGATCAAATACGATCCGGTATTTGTCCGGGTGCGCTCCAAGGCGTGGGGCAGCCTGTGCAAAATTCACCGTGGTGAGAACGACCAGAGGAACAAGAAGGGAAAAGGGGGCATTGCTCAACATGCAGCCCATTTTAGAGCCTTTGGCAGAAGAACAAGCGGCTTGCTTTCTGGGAGATGTTTTTTGAAATGGAAGAATTCCGTTGAATCCTTCCATTTCACCAAAAAAAGCAGTAGAGCCTTTGACAGAACAACAAGAGGTTTGGTCTCAGAACAGTGTTTTTTGAAAGGGACAAAAGCAGTAGAGGGTGCCTCCCTGCGCTTAAAGCCTCTCCTCCCTTCGACTTTCTGAAAGAAAATTCATGTTGACCGGTAAACCAGACAGGTGGCTCGCCTTTTTGTAAGAAATCTGTTATGGTCACTTCATTCCACATGGCATTTCAAGGAGGACCCCATGCACATCAGCACCTATGCAGCGAGCACCCATGCTTCAGCCCAGGCCGTCTGGCAGTTGTGGAGCAACCCCCAGAACTGGCCCCTTTGGGATCCCACACTGGAACGCATGGAACTGGGAGGGCCTTTCCGGCAACACGTGAAAGGAACGCTTTTTTACAAAGAGGGCAGACAGGTGCCCTTCGAGGTGGTCTCCTGCCACATGCTGGAAAGTTTTGTGGTCAGCATCCCCTACCTGCGCGGCACCCAGCTGGTCATCAAGCGCACCCTGACCCAGGATGGAGATCTGTGGGCCTTTGAACAGGAAACCAGCCTGCATGGCAGCAAATTTGATCTGCTGTTCCTGAGGGGCAAGAAAGCCGAGTTGCTGGAAGCCAGCGGTGTGCAACTCGGGCGGATGTTTGAAATTCTGGAAGAGGGCCTGCAGCCAGAAAGTGGCTCCATGCCTGCAGGACGCACCCAGAAAGGGTTCTGAATCTCTCTCTGGGTTCACCTGGATGGCAAATTCAGCTGGGTTATGAGTTCTGATGCTGCTGCCCGTCCTGCCCGGTTCGCCCCGATGGTGGAAGCAGAGGGACCATGGCCCACCAGATGAATCCTGGGGTCCCGGGCCACCTGGGTGGCCAGTCTTCCTGTGAGGGTGATGCCTCCCCCCTCTTCTCGCAAAAACAGGGGGTCCAGATGGTCCAGGCTGCTGCGAAACCCGGTGCACCACAAAATCACATCGGCCTGCAATTCACGGCCATCGTCCCACACCAACCCCTGTTCCGTGATGGCGCTGAACATCGGCAAACGGTGCAACACTCCCCTTTCCTGCATGGCCTGCACTGCTGGTGTGAAAGGCAAACCCGTCACCGACACCACCGATTTTGGAGAGAGCCCCTGCCGCACCCGGTCTTCCACCTGTTTCACTGCAGCCCTTCCGGCCTCTTCATCGAAAACCCCGCTGCGAAACCACGGCTCCTGGCGGGTCACCCAGGTGGTGCGGGTGACGTGTGAAATTTCATCCAGCAACTGCAAAGCAGAAATCCCACCTCCCACAATGACCACGTGCTGTCCTGAAAATTCTGCTGCTGTGTGGTAATCGTGGGTGTGCAGTTGCCTGCCCTGAAAACGCTCCCTTCCCGGAATGTCCGGGACGTAAGGGGCATTCCAGGTGCCTGTGGCATTGATGATGCCCTGGGCCAGCAGGGAAAACCGGTCGGTGCTGATTTTCAGGCGTTCCCCATGGCTGGTCACGCTCTGCACCTGCACAGGCCGGTACACCGGAAGTTGAAACCGCTCTTCGTACAGGGCAAAGTAATGCGGCACCGCCTGGCTGGCCTGCACGCTGGTCTGTCTGGACTCCAGGGTGTCTGCAAAAGCCAGCCCGGGCAGATCGTGAATCCGGTTCACCGTGCTGAGGGTCAAAGAAGGCCAGCGGAACTGCCAGGCCCCTCCTGCAGCAGGGTTTTCATCCAGCACCACAAAACCCCGTCCGGGTGCAAGACCAGCCTGTTTCAGGTGGTAGGCCGCAGACAGCCCGGCCTGTCCGGCCCCGATCACCACAATGTCCGTTTTGAAAGACACACCTGCAGGAGGAAACACACGGGTGGGGTTCTGCTGGTTGCTGGCCATGGGATCATGGTACCGGGAGGCGCGCTGCAGGATTGTGGGCACTGCACGCCCGCATCCTCCACAACGGGTATGCTGAAAACCATGCAAGCAGCCCGCATCCTGGTGGTGGAAGACGAACACAGCCTCGCAAGCATCATGGAAGCCTACCTGCGGCGGGAAGGCTTTCACACCGAGCGGGCCAGCTCTGGTAAAGAGGCCCTGCAACTGGCGCACACCTGGAAACCCGACCTGATCCTGCTGGACATCATGCTGCCCGAACTGGACGGCCTGGAGGTGCTGAAGCGCCTGCAAACCGCGCAACAGGACGTGCGGGTGATTTTGCTCACGGCACGCAGTGAACAGCTGGACAAACTGCTGGGTTTGAAGCTGGGGGCAGACGATTACGTGGTGAAACCTTTTGACCCCAACGAGGTGGTGCTGCGGGTGCATGCTGTGCTGCGCCGCTCCCAGCCACAACCCACCCCGGCCCTGCGTCTGGGCCAGCTGGAACTGGACCTGCAGGCCATGAACGTGCAGGTGTCTGGAACACGGGTGCACCTCACCCTCACCGAGTACCGCCTGCTGGAGGTGCTGGCCCGCCATCCGCAACGCACCTTCAGCCGAGAGGAGCTGCTGGAACGTTGCTGGGAAGGCGACGCCCTGGGACGCACCGTGGACGTGCACATGGGCACGCTCAGGCGCAAACTGGAACAGCACGGCATTGTGGGCATGCTGGAAACCGTGCGTGGGGTGGGGTACCGCCTGTGGATCCAATGACTGTGAATCCAGAAACTGTGAATCCAGAAACTGTGCATCCAGAAACTGTGCAACCAGCGAAGAATAAAAGCCGCTTTTTTCACAGCATTTCAGGGCAGGTGGTGGTGCTGCTGACCGGGGCCATGCTGCTCAGCAGCCTCAGTGTGATGGTGCTGATTTTGTTTGTGGTGCGAACCGAATTGCATCTGGTGGTGCAGTCTTTGCCTGCAGGGGTAAGGCAGGTCTTTGAGCAGCGCTGGCAGGCTTTGCAGCAGGGAACAGATCCCACCCTGGATTTTGACCTGCCCTGGTATGTGCTGGTGATGCTCTTGCTTCCTTTGCTGCTGTTGTTCTGGTTGTGGAAAAAAGTGCAGCAACACCTGGTGCGCCCCCTGCAACAGGTGTCCCGTGCCGCCCGCACCCTTGCCCAGGGAAACCTGCGCATCACAGGCCTGAACCCCACAGGCAGCGGAGAGGTGGGCCAGTTGCAGCAGGATGTGCAACACCTCAGCCAGCAATTGCAGCACCTGCAGCAGGAACGGGAGTACAGCACCGCCGCAATTGCCCATGAACTGCGCACCCCTCTGGCGGTGTTGCAGGCCAGATTGCAAGCCCATCTGGATCAGGTCTTGCCCCTGGACGATGAAGCCGTGGGGTTGCTGTTGCAACAGGTGCTGGCTCTGGGTCGCCTGACCGAAGACCTGCGAATCCTGTCCCTCTCAGAGGTGGGTCAACTGGATTTGAAGCCAGAGGTGCTGGACTTGAAAGCCTGGGTGCAGGGCTGGCATGCTGGCACGGCTTTGCACCTGCAGGGATCCATCGAACTGGTGCTTCCCAGAGCACCTTTGCAGGTCCGGGTGGATGCTTCCAGGCTCAGGCAAATCCTGGGCAACCTGTGCCAGAACGCTGCCGTGCATGGCGGGTCTCACGGCATCCAGATTCACCTGCAGCAAGACGGGCCTTTTGCCTGTTTGCAGGTGCTGGACCAGGGACCGGGATTTCCAGCAGGCGAAGAAGAGCGGGTGTTCCAGCGTTACCACCGCACAGATGCCTCCCGTTCCCGCCACACCGGAGGGAGCGGTCTGGGTCTCAGTGTGGTGAAATCGCTGGTGGAACTGCATGGAGGGCGCGTGCAGGCCACCAACCGCCCGGAGGGTGGGGCCTGTGTGATGGTGTGGCTGCCGCTGCACATGTGACCGTGCATGTGAATTGCCCAGAACCGTCAGGACAGGAAGGCCACATGCTGGAAGTTCTGAACCCACACCAAAAAAGGAGGGCATGGACCCCCCTCTGCTGACACCCTTTGAATCCTGCTAAAACCCTTCCGATTTCACATAACACCAGACGCGTTTCTCATCCACGCAGAACTGCGGGGCTCCGGTCCACCAGCGGAATTGCACGGTGGGGTAAAGCATGGAATTGAAGAACAGCCATTTGAAGGGTTTCTGGGTTTCTGTGCGGGCTTTGAGCAACAGGCCACTGCGGACCTTCCACTTCCAGTAACCGATCTGCTCCACTTTGCCATCGGCTTCCCGGTACACCCCTCCCCCACGCAAAGTGAACGAGGTGGCTTTGGGGCAGGTGCTCATGCAGGTCCAGGTGCCACTCAAGTCACTGCTGGTGGCCAGAAAAGTGTTGACCACCGGGAGGCCCATCATGGCAATCAGGATCACCAGTCCAATGGAGAACAACGCCCAGAAGGTGCGGTGGTCCCGGCGCGGTCTGGGAAGGGGTTTTTGCAGTGCAATCCCAGACATGTGTCACCTGCCCTTCTGCAGGCAGGTTCTGTGAAAATCAGCAGGAAAATTCAGAATCATCATGCCACCTCTGGGGTGTTCTGGCAGGCGCAACCCCCCTGACCAGCAAGAAACAGGCTTGTAAAAGTTTCGCAAAGGTCCTGTTTCCATGATGATCCGCTCTGGTCAGGCAAGAAAGGAGAAAAGCACTTGACAGATGGTCGCTTTGCAGGGTTTCTGTCAAGGTGGAGCAAAGCACAAGGTCAGGTGAAGGGTTCAGAGCATTTCTGTGGGTTGTCTGTGCTGCAAAGACAGCGGATAACGCCGCCACAGGGCCTGCAAATGGGCATGCACTTCTGCAGGATCGGCAGGTTTGTACACGCAATCGTCTGCTCCCAGGTCCAGCAGTTGAGCGGTTTTCGTGCGGTCCAGGCGGGAGGCCAGCAGCAGGATGGGGATGTCCCAGCTGGACCGCAATGCAGGCAGCCACTCTTTCAGGCGCAAGCGGTCCTGCACCTCCACAATCAGGGCATCCGGGACGGGAAAACCCTCCAGTGCATCCGTCTGGGTGCAAAGCATCACGGCCATGTTATGGTCTTCAAAATAAAGTTGCATCCTCAGGGCATTCACAGAGAGATCACCCAGCAGCACAATGTTTTTCATGAATCCTCGCTTCCGAACCCTCAGGAGGTCTGACTGTTCTGACTGTAGGGTAAAGTCAGGGTGTTAACATCCTGTTAAGGCCCAGCCGGGAACTCAGTCTTGCAGGTGCATGATCACGCTGTAGTTGCTGAGGATCACTTTGAGTTTGCCTTCAAAGGTGTGGTCGGTCAGGGTCCCAATCAACTGGGCTTTGACGGTGGTTCCGGCACTCCATCCAGCACCAAACAGCCTGAATTCGTTGCCCAGCACCTCGGCTTTGCTCTGGTAGGAGGTGCCTGCCCCGGCCCCCTGCGAGAGGGTGAGGTTGAAATCCAGCTTGCCACTGGTTCTCAGGGCGTAACCCGACACATCGTAATTGTTGTTGCCAGAGATGTTGTAAAAAACGCCCCGCACCTGCAGGTCTTCCTGGCGGAGCACCAGCACCATGCGGTAATCGGCACTGGTGAAGGTGCCGGAACCTTTCCCGGTGAATTCCAGGGTCTGGTAGGTGTACTGGCGTTCCTGGTTGCCCTGCACAGTGGTGGGGGCATTGATCAGGACTGGAGCGCAGCCCATGAGCACTGTGGCCAGCCCTCCGGCGGTCAGCAAAACATTGAAAATCCGGCGCATGGCTTCACCATAGCAGGCATCAGGAGCATCCGGGTGGAGGGATGATGAGGAAAATTCCCTCCCAGTCTGGAACCGGGAGGGGCGTGGGCAAATCGGGATCAGCAGCACTTCTCAGAAATACTTGACGGTTCCTGCAGCGTACATCTTGTTCAGGGCAGAGACATCTCCGGCATCCAGGGCCACCCGCTGTCCGATGGCGCTCAGGGCCACGCCGTTTTTGGGAACGATGGTGGGTTTGCCGTTGCTGCTGAAACCGTAAGCCCCGTAGTGCATCACGCTGTTGTAGTTGTAGGCTCCGTAATCGCTGACGGTGTTTCCGCAAGCTTTGTTGAAGTTTCCAGAGTAACCGCTCTTGATGTTGGCCCACTGAATGGTCACATAGTTGTCGCGGTCGCAACGGCTCTGCTCGTGGAAGAGGCCTGCTGCGTGGCCCATCTCGTGCTGCACCACACCCTGGCTGAAGCATTGCAGGCGAAGTTGTTGCACGCCCCCCTTGTACCCGATGCTGCTGTGACCGCAAGCGTTGGGGTCGGTTTCGCGGGTGAAGGCCACCCGGTTGGCTGCTGCAGGCTGGTAAATCCACTTGACTCCGGTCACCCGCATGTTCCAGTCTGCCAGGGCCACCGCAATGGACTGCTTCTCGGTCTGGGTGAAGGTGTTGTCTACAGAGTAGTAGATCTTGCCGTCTTTCCAGCGGGAGTCCTGGCAGGTGGTGAAGAAGAAGGTGATGTCACAGTTCTTGATGATGCCCACGCCCTGCGGACTCACCTTGTTGTTCTGCGCTTCGGGGTCCTGTCTGGCCACCAGAATTTCTTCGTACTTGCTGACCATGCCAGAGAATTCCTGCTCGGTTCCCACGATGATGTCATCCGAGATGATCAGGCCGTCCAGAACGCGGTAATTGAAGGTCTCTCCGTTGCTGAAAGTCTGGGTTTTGATGTCTTCGGCTTTTTCCTGCACGGCAGGTTTTCCACAAGAGGCGAGGACAAGGCTGAGGGTCAGGGTGGCGATCAACAGTTTTCCGGGGTTCATTTTGCTGGTTTTCATGGTGTTCTCCTGGGTGGTGCTCTGGATTTCAGGGGAGTGTGCGTGCTTCCCTTTTGATGCTTAAACTTTAGAACACCACCCCTGAAAGACCTTTGAACGAACCCTGAACGCTTTAAAGGGGTGTTCAGAGGCATTTCAAAATCACGAAAAGGGCTTCTGGGTCAGGCTCTGGAAATTTTCAAGTTTCAGGCCTGCCCACCCAGCGCAACACGACAACATCCAGCACTCCAGTCCAGACCCATCTAAACAACCCCTTCCGTTCAGACTTCTGAAAGGGTGTAAAACTTACTCTAAGTCCAGCGTTCCTGCTGCAGGAACCGACTTCACTTCCGGTTTTCGCCCTCTCTGCCCCAGCTTTTTCCCAGACGACGTTCCCTGATCCTTTCCATTCCCAGGAAGGCAGGCCGTTCAACGTGTTTTTCAGGCGAAAACCCCTCACAACCCTTCCCCAGCAGTTGCTGCCCAGGGCTGGCCTGTTGCAGGAGACCCTGAGCAAACTGCGCAGCAAGTGGGTTGTGCTGGAAAACATCCAGATTGACCACCTGCATTCCTGCACCGTGTTGATTGCCGGGCAAGGGTGTTTTGTGTTGTTCTTGCAGGACACCGCCGGGGTGATCCTGCACAATCCCAGATCCCTGATCGTGAACGACCAGAACCTGATGCCGCAGGTGGCCCTGGTCCAGCAGGGCACCGCCTCGCTGGAAACCCGTCTGGGGCATCGTGTTCATGCCGTGATGGTGTTCAGGCAGCTCATCGAACCTGCTGAACTGAAAAGCCGCAGCCTTTCCGCCAGTGTCACCCGTGAATGGGAAATCGACAGTGTGAAGATCGTCACCTGGGACAGTTTGCTGCCTTACCTGTCCATGTTCACCCGCAAAACCCTCTCTGAAACCGAAGTTCAGGGCATGCAAAGCCGCATTGCGAGATTGGAGTTCTGATGACCCGACTGACCCCCGCCACCGCTGGAATCCCTTTCAAACACGACCACCTGCCCACCTTCCGCATTCAGGGTCTGTCCAGATGGCAGATGGATTACTTTGCCCGCCTTGCCGACATCCACCAGTTCTTTCACCCGGAGGGTCCTGAGCCCATTGCTGCCGATCTGGTGGGTTATGCCTACCGGAACTTTGACATTTACGTGTCCAAAGAAACCGTGTATTCCTCTCAGGAGCGGCAAAACAGCCTGCTGAGGCAGATTCTGGACCGGGTGGCCCTGGAGAGAACACACGCACTGTATGTGCTTCCCAGCAAAGACCACCCTGGTGCAGGGTGCTGCTGCCTGATCAAACGCCGCTGGGAAGACGAGGTGTTCAGGCTGCTGGAGGAATTTGATTTGAAACGGGAGTGGGTGCGGTGAGCAGGGGGTCAGGCTTTTAGAAAACATGGAAGCAATGCCCTTATACTGAATTCCATGAAATGGATCCCGATTGTATTGCTGGCCTGCTTGTCTTGTATGGCCACAGCCCAGTGTGTTGAAAAGCCTGAAACGCCTCTGTTCGACCTGGGGCTCAAAGAGCCCCGCCTGGTCAAGAGTGTTTATGACTACAAAACCATCATCATTGATGAAAATGGAAAGTCTTTGAATGCAGCATACGCGGAGGATTGGACACTTCGAAATGGCAAAGTTGTTTCATATATGGCTTACAGGGTCTCATCCCATGAGAAAGTTGCCGTCAAAAACTACATCTACCAAAATGAACGCATGGTTCGTTACAGCGAGTAGTATGGTGATTATGAAAACCAATATACCGAATACTTATACGATGCAGCAGGACGACCAGTTAAGGCCAGTACTTATAGATTGAAAGTCGATAAAAAAGCCGAGTATATTTATTATCTCGCATGCGATTACGACAAAGACACCATCACAGAAATAAGATATGACCCTGACAAAAATTAAAAGTGGCAGATTTCTTCCAAAACCATTTATACCTATCAGGGAGATCGGCTTATCAGAAATATTGATCAATTTCCTGGTGGTGTAACCCCAGAATTGACTGTAACAACCGCCTATCAGTATGATTCGCAGGGCCTTAAAGTCAGAGAAACCACTGTCTTCTCCACTTCCAGCAAAGAAAAATCCACAACATTCCGCTACGATTCACAGGGGTTGCTGAGCACCTACGATTTCGTCAGTGTGGAATACCAGCTGGATGCACATGGCAACTGGCTCACCCGCACCACACTGCTCAAAGAGGGAGGCAAAGCCCAGGAGTCCCGCAAAATCGAGTATCTGAACAAATAAACGCCCCTGCACCCACAGGCTTTGCATTTTCGGGCGCTTCTTCCTATACTGAAACCGTGTTGATCCGTAGGAGTACTGTGGCGATCAGCCCCAGCGAGTCAGGGACGGTGTGAGCCTGACGGTCAGAGCCACAGGAAGGGCGACGGGGAGCAAAACAACTGCATAAAAGTGCCCGAAATTTTCGGGAACTGGGGTGGGACCGCGGGTGTCCTGTTACACATGACAGCATTCGTCCCCAGGTGGAACTTCAAGCCACCTGGGGACGTTTTTTTGTTTTCCGGTGAGAGATGCAAAGGAGAAACGGATGCAATACTTTCAGGACCTGATTCTGGAACTGGACAAATTCTGGGCCGAGAACGGCTGCGTGATCACCCAGCCTTACGACACCGAGGTGGGGGCAGGAACCTTTTATCCCTCGACCTTTTTGCGTGCCCTGGACAAGAAACCCTGGCGCACCGCTTATGTGGCCCCCAGCCGCAGACCTGCAGACGGGCGTTACGGCGAGAACCCCTACCGCTTCCAGTACTACTTTCAGTACCAGGTGATTCTGAAGCCCAACCCCAGCGACGTGCAGGAACTGTACCTGCAGAGCCTGTACCGCCTGGGCATCGACCCCAACAAGCACGACATCCGCTTTGTGGAAGACAACTGGGAAAGCCCAACCCTGGGGGCCTGGGGCCTGGGCTGGGAGGTGTGGCTGGACGGCATGGAAATCACCCAGTTCACCTACTTCCAGCAGGTCGGGAGCATCGACGTGTTCCCTGTGACGGCAGAAATCACTTACGGTCTGGAGCGCATCGCGCTGTACCTGCAGGGGAAAAACCATGCCTTTGATCTGGAGTACGCTCCGCCACCAATCACCGGAGCGCCTCCGGTCCTGATGGGCGACATCCGTCGGGATTTCGAGTGGCAGCACAGTGATTACAACTTCAACGGGGTGAACAAGGACCTGCAGCGCCAGAACTTCGAGAATTACGAATCAGAGGCCAACCGCCTGCTGGCTTCCGGTCATGTGTACCCCGGTTACGAGTTCGTGATGCGGGCTTCCCATTGCTTCAATCTGCTGGACGCTTCCGGCAGCATCTCCCATGCAGAGCGTCAGGCTTACATTGGCCGGGTGCGCAAAATTGCTGCAAAAGCCGCCCAGGCCTACGTGGACCATGAGAACAACAAAGAAGCCCAGAAACAGGCCAGCCAGGAGGTGCAAAAATGATTCTCTTGTTTGAAATTGGCACCGAGGAACTGCCAGCCTTCTATGTGGATGAGGGCCGTGAAGGGCTGGAAAACCTGCTCTCAGAACGCCTGAAGCAGGCCCGTCTGCAGTTTGACCAGATTGAGCTGTTCTCCACGCCGCGCCGCCTTGCTGCACGGGTGTCTGGTCTGCCCGAACGCCAGGAGCGTCAGGTCACCGAGCGCCGTGGACCCAGCGTGAAAGCCGGGGAAAAAGCCGCCCAGGGCTTTGCAGGCAGCATCAGCAAGACCCTCTCGGACCTGACCGAGAAAGACGGCTATTTTTACGTCACCCTGACCGATGAAGGCAAAACCACTGCAGAACTGCTGCCAGAGCTGCTGGCAAACGTGGTGCGCGATTTGCCAGCAAAACGCAAGATGCGCTGGGGTGCCGTGGAAGACTGCCAGTTTGTGCGCCCCGTGCAATGGCTGGTGGCTTTGCTGGACAGCGAAGTGCTGCCTGTAGAGGTGGCCGGATTGACCGCAGGCCGCACCACCAAGGGGCACCGCTTCATGGCCCCCACCCCGTTTGACATCCAGAGCCCTGCCTCTTACGAACAGCAACTCTCTGATGCCTATGTGATTGCCAACCAGCAGAAACGCCATGACGCGGTGATCGAAGCCGCAAAAGGAGCACTGGAAGAAGGCCAGGCTCTGGAATGGCACGCCGATCTGGTGGGTGAAATCGTCAACCTGGTGGAGTATCCCACCGCCTACCTGGGCCGCTTTGACGAGAAATACCTGAAACTGCCTGATGAAGTGCTGGCCGAAACCATGATGGTGCACCAGCGTTACTTCCCGGTCAAAGGCGAAAGCCGTCTGGTGAACGGTTTCGTGGTGATCTCCAACAACCGTGTGCCTGACGTGTCCGTGCCCATGAAGGGGTACGTGCAGGTGCTCGATGGCCGGTTGTCAGATGCACTGTTCTTCTGGAACAACGACACCCAGAAAACCCTGCTGGAACACCGGGACCGCCTTTCTGGCATGGCTTTCCAGAAGGGTCTGGGGAACATGCTGGACAAGCAGACCCGCCTGCGTGAACTTTCCCAGAAGCTGGCTGCACTGCTGGGGGCAGACTCCGGGGTGGTTTCTCAGGCTGCGGAAGTCTTCAAGGCAGACCTTGCCACCCAGCTGGTTTACGAGTACGCAGATCTGGCCGGAGTGGTGGGCAAAGCCTACGCCCTGAACGAAGGCCGCATCCCAGAAGTGGCAGATGCGCTGGAACAGGGCGTGAAACCCGTCACGGCAGAAGCCGAACTTCCAGCCACCCTGGAAGGCGCAGTGCTGTCCCTGGCAGACCGTCTGGACACCCTGGTCGGGTTCTTCTCCGTGGGCAAGGCCCCCTCGGGCAGTGCAGATCCTTTCGGGCTGAGAAGGCTGGGCATTGGTGCTGTGCGCCTGATTGCTGCTTTCGGGTTTGAAGTGGCTTTGCTGGATGTGCTGAAAACTGCAGCAGAGGTCTACCAGAACCAGAACATCGAGGTCAGCGAAGCCTCGCTGAATCAGCTGGAAACCTTCCTGTGGGAGCGTTTCTCGGGCCTGATGACTTCTGCCGGGTACAGCGTGCAGACCGTGCGGGCCGCCCGTGAAGCCGCCAGCAACTTCTATGGCGCAGCCTGGAGAATTGCCCTGCTGAAAGAGCTTTCCCAGCAACCCGAATTTGAAGACCTCGCCACGTTGTACAAACGCGCAGCCAACCTTTCCAGGGAGGTGGAGGTCAGCGAAGTCCGTCTGGACCTTGCAGAGCACGACGCTGAACGTGCCCTCTTTGCCGCCCTTTCCGAACTGCAGGACTCCAGCATCCAGTTGCAGAACGCGGCGAAAGCCTCCTTCCCGGCCTGGGACATCTCTGAAGTCACCGAAAGCAAACTGCCCCTGGATTCCCAGATCCGTCAGGTGGTGCTGATCAAACCCATCCTGGACGCCTTCTTCAACGATGTGATGGTGATGGTGGAAGACGAGCAACTGCGCAGCAACCGCCTCGCTGCCCTGGCACAGGTGCGACAGGCCGTGCAGGGTCTGGCCAGACTCGAACTGCTGTAATCAATCGTCCAGCTTCCTCTTCAGGCAAAAAGCAGCACCGTTTTTACACGGTGCTGCTTTTTGGCCCTTCACAGACCAGCCTCAAGCCTGCAAAAGGTAGTTCAGCACATCACGGGCAGTGTAATTCACCCCGTACAGGTCAAGGAAGGGTTTGAGGTGGGCCAGATCGTCCCCTGCAGTCAAAAGGGGGGCCTCGACCTCACCTCCTTTGCGCACCTGGGGCAGACCAACACTGGCAAAAAGGGTGTTGCACAGACACTTTCTGCCCACCGTGTCTTCCCGTTTTCCTCCTCTGGAGAGGTAGAGGTCCACAGGCTCAGCGGCACAGCGGAAACCCACTTTGCCTTCCGGGGTGGTGTAGGTCTGGCGCAGGTAGCCCAGATCGCAAACCCGTGTTCGCCCCTCGTAGACCTGCGGGTCGC
This sequence comes from Deinococcus roseus, assembly GCF_014646895.1. Taxonomy (NCBI): domain Bacteria; kingdom Thermotogati; phylum Deinococcota; class Deinococci; order Deinococcales; family Deinococcaceae; genus Deinococcus; species Deinococcus roseus. The sequence goes on along the minus strand of NZ_BMOD01000030.1, from coordinate 23,907 downwards.
TGAGGGTGCCTGCCTGTTGCACCGATTTGAAGGGAAATCCGGTGGGCGACAGCCTGGCATCGGTGTACACCTCAAGGGTGCCCTGCTGCACCTGTTGCAGAGCGGCCTTTTTGAGCCCTGAAGTGAGGCCAGAGTCCTGGCTGTAGGCGAAGAGGGTCCCCACCTGAATGCCCCTGGCCCCTTCCGAGAGGGCATGCTGAAGACCCGCAGGGGATCCGGTTCCTCCGGCCAGCCAGAAAGGCAAACCCAGGTCCCTGAGCACCCCAAGGTCCACCCGGTCCCGTTCACCATAGATCGGCTGCCCCTGTTCATCCTGGGCTTTGCCTCTGGCAGGTGCATTGTGTCCTCCTGCAGTGGGACCTTCCACAATGAAACCCTGGATCCCCCCTGGACAGGAACGGAAAAGCATCTGGGCGAGCGTGTGGGCAGAAACGATCGGGACGAACTGGGGCTTTTGCACCGGAAAATGTCTTCCGAAGGCCCTCTGGGGGTCAAATTCCAGCCTGAAATCCGTTCCTTCCAGACGGATGGAAGCCGCCTGTCCATGGGAAAGCCGCTCCAGGGCTTCCGGGATGTCTCTGGGGATTCCGGCCCCCATCAGGACCACATCCACTCCGGCCAGCATCGCACCGTAAAGGGCTGGCAGGGTGGGGGTCTGGATCTTGGTGAGCAGGTTGATGCCCACCTTCCCGGTGTGCCCTTCCCTGGCCAGCCACACCTCCACAAAGGTGGCCATCACCGTCAGGAGGTCCAGGTCTGAAGGCTCCAGGTTCTGCCTGAGCGGCAAGACCGGATAGGGTGTGCCCGCTGTTCTTCCCCCTGGACGGTGGTGTTTCTGATGGATGCTGCGGGCCAGGTCTGGATCTGGAAAGTGTTGCAGGGCACGCCAGATGTGTCCTCCTGGATCTCCATCTGCAAGCCGTCTGACCATCACGGTGTCGAGGCTGGTGCCTGACACCACCCCCAGCTGTCCAGCCTGCGAAACCGCACGGGCAAGTTCCCAGCTGGACACCGCAATCCCCATGCCTCCCTGAATGATGCGGGGCAATTCAGCATGCCGGAGGTCAGAAGAGGGTGGGCTGGATGAAGGGGAAGGTTGTGAATTCAGAAGACCTTTGTGGGGCATGACAACTCCTTTGATCCTGAAGCAGAGGTCCAGACAGCAAGGTCCTGCCTGGACGAATCTGGTCCTGTGGTGAGGCCAGCTGTGCAAAATGATCCGGGAACAGCATGAGGCTGCCAGATGTCCTGGGAACAGGTGTCGCTTGACCTTTCGCCTGAAGCCTACCCAACAGGCATTACACGACCATTACCGGGTGACACCCACAGACACCCACACCTTTTTGGGCCGCTCCAGGGTTTGCTGGTGGGTCGCTCTGGGAACCAGCAGGATGAACGCTCTGCCGCAAAACGGCAAGCCACATCATCATTGTGAATGCCCTGAGCCAGCAGCATGTCTGCAGGTGTCATGGAAGCCTTTGAACCAGACAGCATCAAAACCACAGGAAAGCATCCATCCTGCACCAACAAAAAACAAACCCCTGCAATTTCGCAGGGGTCAGGCAAGCAGGGCAGCAAACTCAGATTCCGGCAACAGCTCTGGGCTGGTACGGCTCCTGCAAAGACGCAATGTCCTCTGCAGAAAGTTGCACGTCCAGCGCAGCTATGGCCTGCTCCAGATGGGGCATCTTGCTGGCCCCCACAATGGGCGCAGTGATGCCCGGTCTGGACAGCATCCAGGCAATCGCCACCTGAGACGCAGACACCCCCAGGCGTTCTGCCACTTCAGACACCCGCTCTGCAATCTGGTAATCGGCCTCGCTGCCATACAGGCTGTGGGCAAAAGCGTCGCTCTTTGCACGGGTGGACTGGGCCTCTCCCCCCTTGCGGTTCCCGGTCAGGAAACCCCGTGCCAGTGGGCTCCAGGGGATCACCCCGATGCCTTCTTCAATGCACAGGGGAATCATTTCCCGTTCCTCCTCGCGGTAAACCAGGTTGTAGTGGTTCTGCATGGAGACAAACCGGGTCCAGCCTTTCAGGTCTGCCAGATACAGGCTTTTTGCAAGCTGGTAGGCGTAGGTGCTTGAGGCCCCGATGTAACGCACCATTCCCAGTTTCACCAGATCATGCAAAGCAGAAAGGGTTTCTTCCAGCGGGGTTTCCGGGTCATAACGGTGAATCTGGTAGAGGTCGATGTAATCGGTGCCCAGACGCTTCAGGCTGGCATGCACCGCCTCCATGATGTGCTTTCTGGACAGGCCCCGGTCGTTGACCCCAGCGCTCATGGGCTGGTAGACCTTGGTGGCAATCACCACATCCTCACGGCGGGCAAAGTCTTTTAAAGCACGGCCCACCACCTCTTCGCTCTTGCCCAGCGAGTACATGTCTGCGGTGTCAAAAAAGTTGATTCCGGCTTCCAGGGCCCGCTGGATGAAGGGGCGGCTCTGCTCCTCGTTCAAAACCCAGTCGCGCCAGCCAGGATCACCATAGGTCATGGTGCCAAGACAGATGCGGGAAACCTTCAGGCCACTTTTTCCAAGTCTGGTGTATTGCATGCAAGTTGTCCTTTCAAAATTGCGTGTGATGGTGCAGTTGGAGGGTGCAAAGAAGGTGCTCCGTGCAGTGTACTGAAATGCCCTGAACCCAAAAGGAAGGCAAAAATCATTTTGCCTTCCCGATCTGCATCGGGGATGAAATCAGAACAAACAAAACAACCCCTGGCGCAGGACTGTAAAGCCAGATGCCAGGGGTTGTGGAATTGCGGTCAGTTCACCGGACAGGAAGTCCAGATGCTTTCAGCAGGCCAATGGTCTGCTCCACCAGGACTGAAGGGGCGGCAGGGGTGTCTGTCAGGCGGTAAGGCAAATCCAGTGCCTGCCATTTGTGCTCTCCCAGCTTGTGAAAAGGCAGCACCTCCACCTGTTCCACCCCCTCCAGGGTGGCCACAAACCGCCCGAGTTCCCGGATGTCTTCGGGGTCATCGGTCACACCGGGCACCAGCACGTAACGGATCCACATCTTCTTGCCCAATCTGGAGAGCCGCTGTGCAAAATCCAGGGTGGGCTGCAGGTTCACTCCGGTCAGGTCATGGTATTTCTCAGGCCGGATGTGCTTGATGTCCAGCAGCACCAGATCCACATTTTGCAGCCATTCGTCGGAAATTTTGCTGTGCAGGTACCCCTGGGTGTCCAGGGCAGTGTGCAGGCCCAGGGCTTTGAGTTCTTTCAGCACCTCCCCCACAAATTCAGACTGCACCAGAGGTTCCCCTCCAGAGATGGTCACTCCACCTGCACGTTTCAGGAAGGATTTGTAGGGCTTGACCTCGTCCAGCACATCCTGAACGGTGTACTCCCTGCCCTGACGCATGGCCCAGGTGTCGGGGTTGTGGCAGTACCAGCAGCGCAGCATGCACCCCTGCATGAAGAGCATGAAGCGCATGCCTGGACCATCCACGGCGGCGGCGGTTTCAATGCTGTGAATGAATCCTGTGGTGGGCATGGTCCTGGTCATGGTGGGGTCTCCCTGTCACATCCGCGTGTGGAACGTCCGGTTGATCACGTCCTGTTGCTGTTCACGGGTGAGTTTCACGAAGTTGACGGCGTATCCCGACACCCGGATGGTCAGCTGGGGGTACAGTTCGGGGTGGTTCATGGCGTGAATCAGGGTGTCACGGTTCAGCACGTTGACGTTGACGTGGTGTCCGTTTGCTTCTGCGAATGCGTCCAGACAGTGGGTCAGGTTGCTGATGCGCTCGTCCAGGGTCTTCCCGAGGGCGTCGGGGGTGGCGCTGGCCGTCCAGCTGATGCCGTCCTGGGCGTATTCGTAGGGGATTTTGGCCACGCTGGCCCCGGTGGCGATGAAACCTTTTCTGTCCCGTCCGCTCATGGGGTTGGCTCCGGGAGCGAAAGGGGCACCTGCGCGTCGACCGTCGGGGGTGTTGCCGGTTTTCTTGCCGTACACCACGTTGCTGGTGATGGTCAGGACGCTCTGGGTGGGAATGGCATTCCGGTAGGTGGGGCACTGCTGGATCTTCTGCATGAAGGTCTGGACCAGTTCCACTGCGATGCGGTCTGCCCGCGCATCATTGTTGCCATATGCGGGGTATTCTCCTTCAATTTCATAGTCGATGGCGATGCCGCGTGCATCCCGGATCACTTTGACTTTTGCGTGCTTGATGGCGCTCAGGCTGTCTGCGGTGACGCTCAGGCCCGCAATTCCACAGGCCAGGGTGCGCAGGATGTCCCGGTCATGCAAAGCCATTTCAATGCGCTCGTAGGCGTATTTGTCGTGTGAGTAGTGGATGGCATTCAGCGCCTGCACGTAGGTGCGGGCCAGCCAGTCCATCATTTTGTCAAACTTAGCGTACACCTCGTGGTATTCAAGGTGTTCGCTGGTGATGGGTTCAAATCCGGGGGCCACCACCGCGCCAGAGAGTTCATCCCGACCTCCATTAATGGCGTACAGCAGGGCTTTTGCGAGGTTGGCACGGGCACCAAAGAACTGCATTTGTTTGCCAATGCGCATGGCGCTCACACAGCAGGCAATGCCATAATCGTCTCCCCAGTAAGGGCGCATCAGGTCGTCGTTTTCGTACTGGATGCTGCTGGTTTCAATCGAGACTCTGGCACAGAAATCCTTGAAGCCCTGGGGCAGGTTGATGCTCCACAGGACGGTCAGGTTGGGTTCGGGGGCAGGTCCGAGGTTGAACAGGGTGTTCAAGATGCGGAAACTGCTTTTGGTCACCAGGGTCCGTCCGTCTTCGCCCATGCCGCCCACGCATTCGGTGACCCAGGTGGGGTCTCCACTGAACAGCTGGTCGTATTCGGGGGTGCGCAGGAACCGCACGATGCGCAGTTTGATCACCAGATCGTCAATCAATTCCTGGGCTTCTGTTTCGGTCAGGATGCCGGCCCTCAGGTCACGCTCGAAGTACACGTCCAGGAAGGTGGAAATCCGGCCAATGGACATGGCGGCCCCGTTTTGCTCTTTCACCGCAGCCAGGTAAGCGAGGTACAGCCACTGCACGGCTTCGCGGGCATTTTCAGCAGGTCTGGAAAGGTCAAAACCATAACCCTGGCCCATCTGCTTGAGTTCCTGCAGGGCACGGTACTGTTCGGAGAGCTCTTCCCGCTGCCTGAGCACATCGTCGGTGAAAGCGACCCCATCGAGTTCGGCGTATTCTCGCTGTTTGTCTTTGATCAGGAAGTCCACGCCATACAAAGCCACCCGGCGGTAATCCCCGATGATGCGCCCACGTCCGTAAGCGTCGGGCAGTCCAGTGATGATGCCCGATTTGCGCGCGGCACGGATCTCCTGGCTGTACACATCGAAGACCCCTTTGTTGTGGTCTTTGCGGTACAGGTTGAAGGCTTTTTCCACTTCAGGATCGAGGGTGAAGCCGTACGCCTCCAGGCCCGCTTTGACCATGCGGATGCCGCCATTGGGCATGATGGCCCTTTTCAGGGGAGCGTCCGTTTGCAGGCCCACGATGATTTCCAGGTTTTTGTTGATGTAACCGGGTTTGTGCGCGGTGATGCTGGAACCGATGTCGCTGGAGACATCCAGCACCCCTCTTTCCCGTTCCTGTTTCAGCAGTTCAGAAAGTTCGTTCCAGAGGTGAATGGTGCGTTCAGTGGGACGGGCCAGGAAGGTGTCTGTTCCGCTGTAGGGGGTGCAATTGTCCTGAATGAACTGGCGAACATTCACCGTGTTTTTCCAGGTGTCTCCTGCAAATTCGCGCCATGCATGGGGAGTGGGTTGGAAAATCTGGGTCATGGGGATGTCTCCTTTCCAGCAGGCTTTGTGCGTTAATTCACTTGCCTGAGTTCATTCTCTCACCTTACAAAGGGCTTAATGTCCCACAGACACCAATTCAGCAGACCTCATCCAGGCCCATGCTGGAAGGCCCTGACCCAGACAGAACATTCTTGCTTTCTGATCCCATCTCTCCAGAGGTTTTCATTCATCAAATCAGCAAAAACAAAAACAGCCGGCCCTGCTGTTCCAAAGCAACCCAAAAACACAGGACCCAGAACACCAAAGGGCCTGACATCGAAATCAGGGATCAGGCAAAGCCCAGCATGCGCCATTTGGCAATGGGAACAGGGAAACGGTTTGGATATGATCAGGGAAAGACTTCTGGAGGCAAAGACCAACCATGCAACATGTGATTTTCGATTTCGATGGCACCCTGGTGGATTCCAGAAAGGTCTTTCTGACGGTGTACAACCAGCTTGCCCGCCAGAACCGCTTCGTGCCCCTGACCGACGACAACCTGGAGGCCATGCGCAGCCTTTCCATCCGGGAACGCTGCCAGCAAATGGGCATTCCGATGTACCGCCTTCCCTGGCTGGGATTGCAACTGGCAAAGCAGTACAGGCAGCACCTCGACCAGATCCAGTTCAATCCTGGCATCAAAGAGATGCTGCAGGACCTGCATTCCAGAGGGCATCCCATCTGGGTGCTGTCCAGCAACAGTGAAGACAACATCCGTCAGTTCTTCAGGCAAGAAGGCATCGAAAGCTGGCTGCGTGGCGTGTACAGCAGCAACCGCATTTTTGGAAAAGCCCAGCAACTGCAACAGCTGATGCGCCGCGAAAAAGTCCAGAAAAACGACATGCTCTACGTCGGAGATGAAGAACGGGACATCCTGGCCTGCCAGCAGGCAGGGGTCAAAATTGCCGCCGTGACCTGGGGCTACGATCCCCTCTCGCTGCTGCAAAAAGCCCGACCTGATGTTTTGATTTCGGATCCCCAGGAGTTGCTGGGGCACCTGGGGTGAGCATTTGCCGAGGGTCCAGAGCCGAGCGCTGAGAGTCAGGAGGGCGAGGCGTGCCTCGCCCTCCTGACTCTCAGCGTCCCCTGTCAACGTCAGTGGGCAGGATTTGCAGGGGCCAGAATTCGGGTCACCAGGGTTTCCAGCAAAGCCAGCGATTTTTCTTTTTGCTGGATGGAAACCGTGAGCAAATCCAGCAACAGTCCATCCAGAGCAAAGTGCAAGAGGGCCACTTCAGGCGCGTCTCCGGGCAGGCGGGCTTGCCTGTGAAACATCAGGTCCAGCTGAAAATTGCGGACCAGGGTGTCTTGCAGGACCTGTCCCAGATCCGGGCGTCTGGCCGCTTCGAGCCTGAGTTCAAACAGGGCCAGGGTCAGTTCAGGATGCTCGGTGGTGCGCCGCACGATGTCCTGGATGTAATGCAACGCAGTCTCCAGGGTGGGAGGCAGGGTGCCCACCTGATGGAAGACCTCAGGGGGCGGGGCAAGCCGTTCGAAGATGCGGGTGCCCAGGGCCCCCAGCAGGGCCTCACGCGTTTTGAAGTAGTTGGCTGTGGTTCCTGTGGGAACCTGTGCTTCCCGGTCCACTGCCCGGTGGGTGAGTCCCCGCGCCCCTTCACGGGCCAGAATGCGCAGTCCAGCATCGGCAAGCAAATTTCGGCGGGAGGGGTTGGCAGACACCCCCTGACTCTAGCACAACCACTACAAGTGTTGTAGTATACCACTACACCAGTGGTGGTAAGGAGATCCCATGCGAAAACTGATTTACTACATCGCCAGCAGTCTGGACGGTTTCATTGCGGGTCCAGACGACAACACAGACCTCTTTCCGCTGCCCGAGTCTTACCTGCAGCATCTGATCGAGCACTTCCCTGAAACCCTGCCCACCCATGTCAGAACCGCCCTGAACATCCAGGCCAGCGGAACCCTCTTCGACACGGTGATCATGGGCCGCAAAACCTATGATCCGGGCCTGAAACTCGGCATCACCAGTCCTTACCGTCACCTCAAGCAGTACGTGGTCAGCCGCAACCTTCCTGACCCGGAGGACCCCGAAGTGACCCTGGTCCGGGAGGATGTGGTCGGGCTCGTGCAGCAACTCAAACAACAAGCCTCTGAAAAACACATCTGGCTTGCTGGAGGAGGGCAACTGGCCTCCCACCTTGCTCAGGAAATCGACGAGGTCATCCTGAAACTCAACCCCCTGGTGTTCGGTGAGGGAACGCCGCTTTTTGCTGCAGGCGTTTCACTGCAACAGTTCGAACTGCTCTCCTGCGAACCGCATCAAACTGGTCCGGTTCTGCTGCGCTACCGGGCTTTGCACAGCCAGAAATGACCTGATTCTGCAGGGAGATGGGTGTTCGTGGAAAACAGCCTGACCACATCCCTGACCACCCTTTCGGAGTTGAGCATCCTGTGTAAAGTTCACCTCTGTGTACAAGAGACGGCATGCCTCGCCCCACACCAGAAATCTCCGTCAAGACCTGCAATGCCTCGCCCACTGGTCGAAATCCCAAAAGAGATTTGTCTCGTCTCCTCTTTCAGTCCATCCAGAATAACGTTATTCTAACCAGAAAACCCTGTCTGACATAACAAATTCCTTCACAAAAACTCAGCGGATCAGCAACGCTCTGGCCTCTGAAACCTTCAGTTCAGCCAGCAAATCAGACACCTGATCCAGCCTCCCCTGTTCTTCGGTGTTGCCTGCGTGCTGCTTGCGCTGTTTGTAGAGTTCCAGCACCAGTTCCAGGTCTGCTTTGTTCAGGTTTTTCACACCCAGTTTCTGCTGCAGGTAAGTCAGAAAATCAAACCCGAACTGCTCGGTGGGCTCGATCATGGTGCCTTCTCCGTAGTCGTTCCAGGTGACCAGTTGCACCGCTTTCAGGTCAGATTGCAAAGCCAGATCCAGGGTGGTTTTGAAGGTGTCCAGACCCACAGGGATGTTGAAATAACCTGCACCCCAGCCGCCTTCCTTGTAAAAATCATGGAACCCAGGATAGGCCGATCCAACCTTGACGCGGCCCAGTGCCGGACTCCTGTAAAAGGCGCTCAGCAAATCCAGATGCGACTGCTCGTTTTGCAGCACCCAGGAAAACTCCCCCTTGCAGGCAGAGGCCACCTGACTGCCTTCCCGCCAGATCGCCAGCAAACAGGGCTGCTCTGGAAGGTCTGCAAAGAGGGTTTTCCATTCTTCGGGATTTTCAAAAGTCTGGGGGCCAAAAACCGTCAGGAAGGGGTGCCCCTCCATCTGGATGTAATTGCTGCTGGAAAAGTGGTTCTGGACCAGATCCTGCACATCCTGTCTGGCCTGGGCCATTCTGTCCGTCACCACCCCTTTCTCAAAAGCAATGTTGATGTTGTGGTCCTCGTAAACCATGGCGTACTTCAGGCCAAAACGCCCCAGTTGCCCGATCAACGCCTCTGCATTGGATTTGTTTCTGGGGTAATCGTAAAGGTCGGTGGTTCCGGGCCAGTCGATCATCACCCCATCAATTCCAGACAGTTTCATCAGGAGAAGCTGGTACTCGATGATGTCTGGATCAGCAGAAGCATAAGGACCAGTCAGGGGATAGTAATGCGTGGCGATTTGCCTGTGTCCGGTTTCATCCTGGGTGTCCGGGTAACGGGTGCCCATGGTCCAGTGTGCCCCCCAGTACCCCGAGAAATCCTTGCTCTCAAACCAGGGCATGAAGTGCACGTAGATGGGCATGGCCTCGGTTTTCTGGACGGGTTGCGGGGTGGCCTGGGAAACCCCGGCCAGCACAAGCCCTGCGGTCAAAAGGTGGGTGAGGTGTTGTTTGAAGTGGTTCATTGGGGGTTCCTCTGGGGTTGAGCGATCAGCGGTCAGCCGTCAGCGATCAGCCAGAACACATCTGGGGAAAGGCCTTGGGAGAGCGAATTGTTGCGGTCTGGGGTTTCTGATTTTGGGCGAGGCGTGCCTCGCCCCTACAAACTCGTCTGAAATTTCTTCCATTGGGCGCAGCACGCTGCGCCCCTACATTTGCCTTCTGCCTTCTCTTCTGCCTTCTCTTCTGCCTTTAGCCCTCGGCCCTCGGCCCTCAGCCCTCGGCATGCTTCACATCATGCAAAATGCACCTCACCTGATGCTCCCGTCCCGGAATCCCCACACTGTACATCGGGGGCAGGGCCTCGCTGCAGGCGGGCATGGCGTGGAGGCAACGGGGAGCAAAAGGACAACCTCTGGGCAGGTTTTTCAGATCCGGGATTTCGCCTCTGGCCTCCACATTGCCCTGTTTGAGGTGCGTGTCCGGGTTGGGGGCGGCGCTTTTCAGGAGCTGGGTGTAGGGGTGTCTGGGGCGCTGGATCACCTCGTCTGCAGGGCCAATTTCCACGATGTGGCCTGCGTACATCACCGCCACCCGGTCAGACATGTAGCGTGCGCCTGCCAGATCATGGGTGATGAACAGCATGGCCAGGCCTTCCTGGTCTTTGAGGTCCAGCAAGAGGTTCATGATGTCCAGTCGGATGGACACGTCCAGGGCACTGGTGGGTTCATCTGCCAGGATGACTTCGGGTTGCACAGCGAGGGCACGGGCAATGCTCACCCGCTGACGCTGGCCCCCCGAGAGTTCGTGGGGGCGTTTGGGAGCGTAACTTGCTCCGGGAGAGAGGCCCACCCGGTTCAAAAGCCCCTCCACTTTTTCCCTGACCCGTCTCCCTCTGGCAATCCGGTGAATCTGGAACGGCCTGGACAGGATGTAGGCGAGGGGCTGCTGGGGGTTCAGGCTGGCGTAGGGGTCCTGAAAGATCATCTGCACTTTCTTGCGAAACCCGCTGAGGGCAGCGCCTTTCAGGTGCAGCGGCACCGCCTGACCGGAAAGCTGGATGCTGCCACTGGTGGGGGTGTACAGCTGGGAGATCAGGCGGGCAATGGTGCTTTTTCCAGATCCCGATTCACCCACCAGTCCCAGCACTTCTCCTTTGTGGATGCTGAAACTGACGTTGTTCACGGCGAAAATGCTGCGTCCACTTTTGCCCACCTGGAAAGTTTTGGTGAGGTTGATGACTTCCAGGGCAGGCCGGGGCTGCACTTGCTCAAGCACGCTTGAAGGTTTCACGGGAAGGCTCCTTTCCGCTGGTTTCGTGCAGGAAGCAGGCCACAGCGTGGTCGGTTTCGGTTTCGCTGCGCTGTGGCTTGAAGGTGTCGCAGGTGCCCGCCATGCGCAAATCGCAGCGCTCGAAGAAGGGGCAGCCTTTGAGTTCCTGACTGAGCGCTGGAGGTCGGCCCGGAATGCCATCGCGCCGTTCTTTTGGTCCGGTGAGCGGAGGAAAGGCGTTCATCAGTTTGCGGGTGTAAGGATGCTGGGGGTGCTGGTAGAGCTTCTGGGCGGGGGCCTCTTCCACAATTTCCCCGGCGTACATGATGCAGATGCGGTCTGCCATCTCCACCAGGAGGGACAGGTCATGGGTGATGAACACAATGGAGATCCCCAGTTTGCGCCGCACCTGATCGATTTCCTGCAGGATGGAGCGCTGCACCACCACATCAAGTGCTGTGGTCGGTTCGTCCATCACAATCAGTCTGGGTTCCAAGGCGAGTGCAATGGCAATCACCACCCGCTGTTTCATGCCTCCAGAAAGCTGGTGTGGGAAGCTGTCCAGAAATTCGGGCCGGATGCCCACCAGCCTGAAGAGTTCTCTTGCGCGGCTGTCCAGGCGCTTTCTGTCGGTGACCCCGTGGAACAGCATGGCGTCGTAGACCTGTTCGCGCACCTTGATGATGGGGTTGAGGATGTTCATGGAGGCCTGGAACACCACCGAGTAATCCCTCCAGCGGGTTTGCCTGAGTTGTGCTTCGGGCAGGGACAGCAAATCCTGACCGTTCAGGAGGGACTGTCCAGAGAACACCTCTCCGGGGGCTTCCAGCAGTCTGGTGGCCGCGAAGGCCAGGGTGGATTTTCCGCATCCTGATTCTCCGGCCAGGCCCACAAATTCACCGGGTTTGACGGTCAGGCTGACTTCCCGCACAGCCCGGACCTGGCCTTTGGAGGTGCGGTATCCAGCGTTCAGGTCCCGGATGTCCAGCAGCACTCCGGGCAGGGGTGCCGCTGCAGTCTGGCGCTGCACAGCTTTTTTGCGGCGGGCGGGCCCCACCATGAGTCTCGGGTTTTGAAGCTGGTCGATGGTGAAATTCAGCAGCGCAAAACTGGTGCCCACCAGCGAGATGCACAGTCCGGGGGCAGCAATCCACCACCATGCGCCTTGCAAGAGTGCCCCCTTGGCCCCAGCCCAGAACAGCATGGTGCCCCAGGTGACCAGCCCCACATCTCCCAGGCCAATAAAAGACAGGGCGGCTTCGCTCAGCACGGCATACAGCGCTGCACCAAAAAAATTGGCGGCGATCAGGCCGGTCATGTTGGGCATCATTTCAAAGAAGATGATGCGCCAGGGGCTTTCACCAATCACGCTGGACGCATGAATGAAATCCCGGCTTCTCAGCGCCAATGCCTGTGAACGGATCACCCGTGCCCCGAACGCCCATCCGGTAAAGGAAATCACCAGAATGATGGAGTACAGCCCGCCCCCTTGCAGGAAGGTGCTGGCCACGATCAGCAGGGGAAGGCCGGGCAGCACCAGAAAAACGTTGGTGAGGGTGTTGATGGTCTCATCGATCCAGCCCCCAAAGTAAGCCGCAGTGAGGCCCAGGGTCACAGCAATCAGGGTGGTGGTGATGCCAGCCACAAAACCCACCAGCAGGGTGAGCCTGGACCCGTAAAGCATCTGGGAGAAGATGTCCTGGCCCAGTGCGGTGGTGCCCAGCAGGTGTTCTTTTGATGGAGGAAGCCAGAACGGCAGATCCCCTCTGTTGGGGTTGAATTCGGTGAGCAGGGGGGCAAACACGCCCATCAACACCAGAACGCCGAGCAGCACCATGCCTGCAATCGCTCTGGGTTGCCTGAAAAGGTCCTGGTTCATGCTGCACCTCCATCCCGCACGCGGGGGTCAAGCACGCTGTAGAGCATGTCCACCACAAAGTTGGCCAGCAGAACGGCGGCAGCAATCATCAGAAAAATGGCCTGCATCAGGGGGTAATCCAGCGCATAAACCGCATTGTTGAGGTACAGGCCCAGACCGGGGTAGGAGAACACCACCTCGACGAGCACCGACCCGCCCACCACAAAACCCAGGGCCATCCCGAATCCCGTGAAGCTGGGAATCAGGGCGTTCCTGAGCACATAACGGCTGAGGATTCTTCCGTTGGGAAGCCCTTTGGCCCTGGCGAAGGCCACGTAGTCTTCGGACATGACGCTGATCACGTTGTTGCGCATGGTCAGGAGCCAGCCTCCGGCAGAAGTCACCACGATGGTCAGGGCAGGCAAAGTGCCGTGCCAGAGCAAGGATTTCCACCAGCCCGCACTGAAAGCAGGACCGGGGAAAGGATCGAGTGCACCACTGAGCGGAAAGAGGCTGAGTTTGTAGGCCAGGAAGAACAACAAAAGCAAAGCCAGCCAGAAGTAGGGCATGCTGTTCAGAAAGAGGGCCAGCATGGGCAGGTTGTCTGCGATGAGGTCTCCCCTGCGCCACGCGCTGTACACGCCCATTGCGCTCCCAAGCAGAAAGGCCATCACGGTGGCAAAGCCCACCAGACCGATGGTGTAAGGGGCGATGGTGCCCAGCACCTCTACAACCGGGGTCGGGTACAGGCTGATGGAGCGGCCCAGGTCTCCGTGCAGCAACTTCCACAGGTAGGTGAAGTACTGCTGGATGGGGGTGCTCTTGTCATCCAGGCCATATGCGACCCTCAGGGCGTCAATGGAATCCAGCGTGAAGCGGCCCTGGTATTTGGCCAGCATCGCCCCGATGGGATCTCCGGGCACCAGTCGGGGCAGGATGAAATTCAGGGTCACCGCCACCCACAGGGTGAGCAGCAGGAACAGCAATTTGCGGAGCAGGTAAGGCATGGATCTCCTTTCAGGGGAGAGAACCCCCCGGTTCGCCTGCCGCGCGAAACCGAGGGGGAAGAGGAATGAAGAAGCATGCTGTGGAAAGGGAGATGCTCAGGGCAGGTCAGAATTTGGCTTGCATGGTCAGCTCCTGTCTCAGCGGGGTTTGACGTTGAGGAACAGCAGGCGGGTTCCGGCCTGATCGTCGACGTTGCCGTCGTAGTAGGGGTTCTTGTCGCTGGGGAAGTTGGTGAAGCGGGTGGTGTTGAAGATGCCGAACTGGCTTCGGTCCGTGAGGGGCAGCCAGGGCAGGTCTTTCATCACCTGGGTGACGGCGGTGGAGAGGGCTTTCTTCTGGGCTGCAGCGTTGCTGGTGGCGCGGAATTCATCGAGCGCTTTGGTGACCACAGGGTTGGTGTAACGGGTCAGGTTGCTGGGAGAGGTCTGGCCCACCGGAGCGGTGTTGTTGGGGTGGAAAGACTGGTAGAACAGGTAGTAGGGGGTGGGTCCGGTGCCCCAGCTCCAGGACACGCCCATGTCGTAGGTGCCGGTCTGGAAGCCGGTGATGTACCCGCTGAAGGCCTGCTGGTCCACGGTGCTGTTGATGCCCAGCACCTCCAGGTTGTCGCTGACCACCTGGGCCAGGGTGATGTAGTCGGTCCAGCCTGCGCCCACCAGGATCTTGAAGGTGGGGAGGGGCTTGCCGTCTTTGCCCAGACGCTTGCCACTGGCGTCTTTCTTGTACCCGGCAGCCGTGAGGGCTTTGTCTGCTGCAGCAGGGTCAAACTTCAGGTCGATGTCTGCAGGGGTATTGGGGAACCAGACTTTCTTCTGGGCGGGAATCACAGCGCTCACGTCTGCACCTTTGAGCACCCCGGCGTAGGCTTTGAGGGCAGCTTCACTGGTGTTGATGCCCTGCGCAATGGCCCTTCTGAAATCTGCATCGCTGAAGGGGGCCTTGGCGTTGTTGAAGTACAGGAAGTTGGTGCTGTTCACAGGCCACCAGTAGGTGTTGTTCTTGCCTTTGCTGGCGTACTGCGCTTTGGGGTCGGTCAGGCCGATGTAGGAGAAATCCCCCTCGGCTTTGAGCATCTTTAAAAGCGCTGCGTCATTGCCGTTGGTGGGCAGCCACACGATGGCGTCGATGTAGGGCTTGTCTCCCATCCAGTAGTTGGGGTTTTTCAGAACGCGCAGGGCCTGCTGGCTGTAGCTGTCAAACACAAAGGGTCCGGTGCCCACGGCTTTCTGGTTGGTTTCCATGGTGGGGTTGGCAATCTTGCTCCAGATGTGCTCTGGCACGATGGCCTGGGTGGCAATGAAGGGGAAGATGGGGGCATTGGGTTCTTTGAATTTGAACACCACAGTGTTGTCGTTGGTGGCGGTCACACTGGTGAGGCCACTGCTCCAGATGCTGGACAAATTGTTTTTCTTCAGGTAATTGAAGGTGAAAGCCACATCTTCTGCGCTGAAGGCTTTGCCGTCGTTCCACTTGACCCCGTCTCTGGTGTTGACCGTGAGGGTCAGGTTGTCCTTGGACCACTTGTATTTGGTGCCCAGCACGTTGGTGACTTTGCCGTTGAGGTTGTTCACAAAGAACAGCGTTTCGTAGATGGCAGAGAGGGTGGGGGGCAGGTGCTGGTCGTTGGGCGTGAAGGGGTTGAGGTTGAAAGACCCCCATTGCAGGGTGCGCACCACGGTGAAGGGGCGCTGGGGCTCAGCAGCAAGGGCGGTGGCAGACAGACCGATGGTGAGCAGGGCCAGGGTGGACAGCACGGTTTTCTTCATAAGAACCTCGAATTGGGGGAAAACTGGGGTTTCGGCAAAAGGGAGGCTCCACCCATCAAAGCGGTTGAGGGTGAGGTGGGCACTCGGGATTTTACTGAACGTTCAGAATTTTATGAAGTCGCAAACGAATACACCATTGGAATGGCGCTATAAAGGTATTCGTCTGAACGTTCAGTTTTTACATTACCCAACTCTTGAATCCCTGTCAAGAGGGGAATGTGCTGCATCACGGAAAAAACTTCATTTGCGTGCGGGTCAGCACAAAGGCAGCTGAACGTTCTGGATCCATTTGATCCAGAACGTTCAGAATTGACTGTTGAATGGTGTTGAAATGTGCTGAAAAGGGAAACTACTGCACCAGATCCAGCTGCTGTTCTGAAACCCCGCTTTCCAGCAGCACTTCATCTGCAGTCCAGTCCAGTTTCACCGGACCTGCAGCGTCCAGACCGTAGACCCACAGCACTTCGCTGGACCGCTGGCGGCCTGCTCTGGTGATGCGCACCCGACCTGCCAGATGCTCAATGCGCACAGTGGTGCGGATTCCAGGCTGGTTTCCTTCTCCCTCGTCCTCGTAAAGCACAAATTCCCCCTCTGATCCCACATGCACATGCCATTCCAGGGTGTCCCAGAAAGCCGTACTGGTGCTGGAAGCCGGGTCTGTCAGGGGCACAATGCCTCCGGGTTTCAGAAAGACCGGAATCCGGTCCAGACCTGCCGAAACCAGACCGTACCCTGCATCGTGCTGCTGGCTGTCCTCTGCAGCGAAGTCCATCCAACCTGCAGACGGGAACAGCACACTGCGGTGGGTGTGGTAAGGGCGCAGAATTGGAGCAACCAGCAAACTTTCCCCGAACAGAAACTGGTCCGAAAGGTGGTTCTGGTGCTCAGGATGGTGCAAACTGATCGCCCGCATGGGGGGCAGTCCGGTCTCCTCTGCTTCTTTCATCAGGGTGTACAGGTAAGGCAGCAGACGGTAACGGAATTGAATTGCAGAGCGGATGTGAGGCAGGTGCTCAGGGAAGGCCCAGGGCTCCTGGTAATCCGTCCCAATCGAGCTGTGGTTGCGCATGAAGGGGAAAAACGCCCCGAGCCAGGTCCAGCGCGTGACCAGTTCACCACTGGCATTGGAGAGAAAACCCCCCAGATCGCTGCCCACAAACGGCACCCCGGAAAGCCCCAGAGAGAGCAGGAGTTGCAAATTCATCTCCATGTGTTCCCAGTGGGCAGAATTGTCTCCGGTCCACACTGCAGAATAGCGCTGGATGCCTGCGTACCCTGCACGGGTCACAATGAAAGGGCGCTTCTCGGGTTGCAGGGTCTTCAGACCTTCAAAGGTGGATTTGCACATCCCCAGCGCATACAGGTTGTGCGCCTCCAGATGCCGCATGTTGCCGTGCCGCACATCGTCTGGCAGGGTGTTCCCAAAACGCAAAGCAGGGTCAACGGGAGAATGGCAGGAGAAGCAACTGGGTTCGTTCATGTCGTTCCAGAAGCCAGCAATGCCACTTTCCAGCATTCCAGCATGTTTCTGGCCCCACCACTTCTGCACGTCCTCACGGGTGAAATCCGGGAAAACCGCAGGGTCAGGCCAGACCTCACCCACAAAGACATCTCCCCGATCGGTCTTGACCAGAAAATCCTGTGCAGCAGCTTCTTCGTACATCGGGTACCTGGCTTCTTTCTTGATGCCAGGGTCCATGATGGTGATCAGTTTCACCCCATGCCCTGCGGCCCAGTCCGATAGAGTTTTTGGCTCTGGGAAGCGGTGCCTGTCAAAAGTGAAAACCTTGTAGGCATCCATGTGGTGGATGTCCAGATGGATGGCGTCCAGGGGAATCTGGTGGCTGCGGTAGCTCTGGATCACCTCCTGCACCTCTTCAGCAGTTTCGTAGCTGTATCTGGACTGGTGCAGGCCCAGGGACCAGAGTGGGGGCAAGGGGGTGCGCCCGGTCAGGGTGGTGTAGGACTTCAGAATGTCTGCGGGGGTGTCTCCCAGCACGAAATACAAATCCAGTTCACCGCTTTCTGCAGTCCAGACGATGCGTTCGGGGTGGTTTTTAGCGACATCCACTGTGGACCGGGCACTTTCATCCAGAAAAAAGCCCCAGGCTTTACCCTCACGGATGCCCATGAAAAAGGGAATCGACTGGTACAGCGGATCGGTGTCCGGGTGGTGCGGTTGCACGTCGGTGTTCCAGAAGGTGAATTTCATGCCCCGTTTGTTGAGGGGGCCGACTTTTTCGCCAAAACCCAGGTAGGCTTCACCCAGCGAAGCCTGCAAGGTCACGCTGGTGCGCTGGCGGTTGACCGGCACTGCAGGCTGAAATTCTCCCTGGATGCCCTCAATGAAAACCACCTCGGCACCTTTGTGACGCACCTGCACGCTGCCATTGCGGAACACCTGCAAACTGCTCTCTGCTGTGCTGAACAGCCAGCTTTCCGGGTCGGACTGGAACTCTAGGTGCTCCAGAGGAAGCACGGCCATGCTGCGTTTTTCAGGGAGGGTTTCGCCCCTCAGGTAGCCTCTGGGACGGATGCGGAAACGCCAGATTTCGGGGGCAGGGTGGCTGATTTCTGCCCGGCTGTGCAGGCCTGAAAGCTGAATCAGCCTGTTGTTGACCTCGATGCGATTGAACATGAAAACCTCAAGTCAGAGGCGAACACGATTCACAACACCTGTCAGGGGTTTGTTTGTGTTGTGGTTGCCTGCTTCGCAGCTTAGCGGGCGTGCAGGGCAATTGCGACCTGAAGTTTTGTTTTTTATTGCAAAATGCCCCGCTCCATTTGGGCAAAGCACGACGCTCTGGCTGCACAACTTTTGATTTGCATCGTTTCTGACATCCCACTACAGTGAGGCCATCCAAAACACGTGAATGCCGGGAACACAGCCTGCTGTGTTTTGGCTGGTCTTTGACCCAGGAAAGGTGCACCATGTCGAACAAAATGCAAAAACGGTCTTCTCAAGCCCTGGTCTGGCTGCTCACTGCGGCCCTCGCTGGCAGTGCTGCCCACGCTGCCGGAGTCACCCTCACCATTGCCTGTGATGGCAGCGGAGCAGGTTTCGAGCAATGCAAATCCGGTGCAAATGTCTGGGCCAAAAAGACCGGCAACACCGTCAAGGTCTTCGAGTCTCCCCAGCTTTCCAACGACCGTCTGGGCCTCACCCAGCAGCAGATGGCCGCCAGGAGCGACACCATCGATGTGTACATGATCGATGTGGTCTGGCCCGGCATCCTTTCGCAGCACTTTGTGGACCTGAAGGGCAAGGTGCCCCAGAGCACCCTGAACCAGTACTTCCCGGCCATGATTCAGGCCAACACCGTGGGAGGCAAGCTGGTGGCCATTCCCTGGTTCACCGATGCAGGCCTCCTGTTCTACCGCAAAGATTTGCTGGAAAAATACGGCTACAAAACCCCTCCCAAATCCTACGAGGAACTGGCCCGCATGGCCCAGAAAGTGCAGGCGGGTGAGCGCAAAACCAACAAGAACTTCCAGGGCTTTGTCTTCCAGGGCAAAGACTACGAGGGCCTCACCTGTGACGCTCTGGAATGGATTTATGCCTACAAGGGCGGCACCATCATTGATGATGAAGGAAACATCACCATCAACAACACCAATGCGGCCAGAGCCCTGACGCAGGCCGCCAGCTGGGTGAAGAAAATCGCTCCCGAAGGCGTGACCACCTACGCCGAGGAAGATGCCCGTGGGGTGTTCCAGTCGGGCAATGCGCTGTTCATGCGCAACTGGCCTTACGCCTGGTCCAACGCCCAGAACCCCGACAGCCTGATCAAAGGCAAGGTGGGCGTGGCCCCCATGCCCAAGGGTGGCGCTGCAGGACAGCAGTCCGCCACGCTGGGCGGCTGGGGACTGGCCGTGTCCAGCTACAGCAAAAACCAGGCTGCGGCCATCGATCTGGTGCTGTACCTGACCGGAGCCGAAGAACAGAAAGAGCGTGCACTGAACATCGGGGCCAACCCCACCCTCAAAGCCCTCTACACCGACAAAGACATCCTGAAAGCCAACCCCTTTGTGGGCAGCCTGTACGACGTGTTCATGAATGCCGTGCCGCGTCCTTCTGCCCCCACCGGACTGAAGTACAACCAGGTGTCTCAGGCCTTTTCTGGGGCAGTGCACGACGTGCTGACCGGAAAACAGAAAGCCCCTGCAGCCCTGAAACAACTGGAAGCCGACCTCAACCGCATCAAAGGCCGGGGCTGGTGATCTTCCTGAGGGGGAGGGGCTTTCCCTCCCCCCTTGTTGCTGTTCTGGCAACAGGAAGCAGGTGACTTCATGAAAACACAGACTGTTTCCACACCCCCGAAAACCCGGTCCAGAGGCGTGCATGCCGCACGGGCACGGGTGGCCTTCTTCTTTCTGCTGCCTGCCCTGCTGGCGATTGCCCTTACCGCAGGGTATCCGCTGTTCAAAACCTTCCAGTACAGCTTCACTGACGCATTGATCACCGATCCCTCCAGTGCAAAACCCATTGGACTGGGCAACTTCTGGTACACCAACGAAAAGGGCGTGGAACTGGGATTGTTGCAGGATCCCAAGTGGTGGGGCGCAGTGCGCAGCACTTTCACCTTCACTTTTTTATCGGTGGGACTGGAATTTGTGCTGGGGATGGTGATTGCACTGGTGCTGAACAGCGAGTTCAAAGGCCGCTCTTTTCTGCGCACCGCCCTGCTGGTGCCCTGGGCCATTCCCACGGTGGTGTCTGCCCAGATGTGGAGTTTCATGTACAACGACTCCTTCGGTTTGCTGGGCACCCACCTGGGCGCAGTGCTGGCAGATGCAGACAAAACCCTGTGGGCCATCATTGCCGTGGATGTCTGGAAAACCACCCCTTTCATGGCCCTGATGCTGATTGCAGGCCTCTCCATCATTCCCGCAGATCTGTACGAGGCAGCAGATGTGGACGGGGCCAGCAAATGGACCCAGTTCTGGCGCATCACCCTGCCGTTGCTGAGACCTGCCATTCTGGTGGCGGTGGTGTTCCGTGCCCTGGACGCTTTAAGGGTCTTTGATGTGATGAACGTGATGCTGGGTCCAAACCGGGCCAGCGAACTGAGCATGACCGCCTACGCCAGACTGCACATGATCGACAACCAGTTGCTGGGCTACGGAAGCGCTGTGGCCGTGATGATCTTTCTGATCATTCTGGCTTTCACCGTCCTGTACGTGGCCTCGCTGCGGGTGCGTTTCGACTAGAAAGGAGTTGCCCCATGACCCTCAAAAGCCACACTTCCAGCGGGCGCTCCCTGCCCACTTTCAAAAGAACCCTCTTTTACCTGATGCTGGCCGCAATCACGGCTTACCTGCTCTTTCCCTTCGTCTGGGCGGTGATCACCAGTTTCAGGCATGCCACCGATCTGTTTTTGCCCCCCATGAAGTTTTTGCTGGCCAAATGGACCATCAAGAACTACATCGAGGTGCTGGGCTACCCCTCTTTCTCCAGAGGCTTTCTGATGAGCGTGCTGGTCGCAACAGGTTCTGTGGCGGTTTCCCTGCTGCTGGGGGCTTTTGCTTCCTACGCACTGGGGCGTTTCCGATTTAAAGGCAAATCGGTGATCCTGTACGTGATTCTCTCGGTCACCATTTTTCCGCAGATTGCTGTGCTGTCCGGGCTTTTCACGCTGATCCAGCAGTTCGGGCTGTACAACAATCCGCTGGGTTTGATCTTCAGTTACCTGATCTCTTCCATTCCGTTCAGTGTGTGGGTTTTGACCAGTTTCGTGCGGGAAATTCCCAGCGAACTGGAAGAAGCGGCCATGGTGGACGGCGCGACCCCCTTGCAAACCCTGTTCCGGGTGCTGCTGCCCGTGATGGTCCCGGCCCTGGTGACCACCGGACTGCTGTCTTTCATTGCGGTCTGGAACGAGTATTTGTTTGCCCTGACCTTCACCAGTGACAACCGCACGGTTCCCGTGGTGATCGCCAATTTCTCTGCAGCCAGCCAGTTTGAATTGCCCTGGGCCAACATCATGGCAGGCAGCATGCTGGTCACGGTGCCCTTGATTGTGCTGGTGATGGTGTTCCAGAAGAACATCATCTCTGGCCTGACCTCTGGAGCCGTCAAAGGCTGAACTCCCCCTTTCACAATTCCACGCCACCTTTCCTCTAAATCCCCACCGTCAGGCAAGCGGTGGGGCAAGTTGTGGATCATGGGTCATGACAGGGGTTGTCTAAGACCAGCGATCAGCAACCTGACCAGCTGTTTTGCATCATCGTTGGGGTCCCTGGCGGCCCCTATGCAAAGGCCACCCACCCCGCGCATGAAGGGTTTGGGGTGGATGTCACTCTGGACCTCGCCTGATGCCCGTGCAGCTTCCAGAAGGTCCTGACACACCGGTGCCAGTCGCTCAAAGAGGTAAGCCTGCAGGGCTTCATAGGTGGGGTCTCCCGCTTGCAGGACATGTGCAAGGCCGAATTTGGTTTTCAGAAAATCCACAAAAAGATCGGTCCATTGCTGAAGGGCCACATAAGGACTGGGGGCGCTTTTCAGCAGGGCGGGTCCTGCTTCTGCGCAGGCCTCAACCTGGTGACGGTACACGGCAATGATCAGGTCGGATCGGGTGGGGAAATGTCGGTAAATGGTGCCGGTTCCGACTCCGGCTTTTGCGGCAATGTCCCGCACGGGCACATTCACACCCGAGGTGACAAAGAGAGAAGCAGCAACGGAGAGCAGCGCCTGTTCGTTGCGCTGTGCATCGGACCGTTTGGATTTTCCTGTTTTTGAGGTGGCCTCTGGCTGCTGGGGGTCGGGTTGGGGGGGTTCAGTGCTCATGCCACTCCTGTTTGACAAACGGAACATTGTTCCGTATCATATCGGAACGTCGTTCCGTTTGTTTCCGTCAGTGTACCATGGCGGCGAAGTCTCATTCAGTCCCCCCTTTCAAAACCCCAAGGAGCACACCATGCAACAGCACACCCAGCCCGTTGCCCTGGTGACAGGTGCCAACACTGGCATTGGTCATCAAATCGCCAGAGACCTCGTTTCCCACGGATTCACCGTCCTGGTGGGCGCACGCAACCCTGAAAAAGGCAAACAGGCCGCACAAGACATTGGACCGGATGCCCACCCCCTTCACCTGGATGTCACCGATCAGGCCACCATCGACGCAGCAGCAGAACACATCCGCAACACCTTCGGGCGTCTGGATGTGCTGGTGAACAACGCTGGCATCTCACAACCCGACAACGCTGCAGAGGTCTTCCCTGCCACCGTACAGGCCGGAATGATGACAGTGGCCTCCCCTGAGTACATTCGGACGGTCTTTGAAACCAACGTTTTCGGGGTCATTGCCGTTACACAGGCCATGTTGCCCCTGCTGCACGAAGCACCCGCAGGACGCATCGTCAACCTGGGAAGCGGTGCTGGCTCACTGGCCCTGAACGCCGACCCCGGCAACCCGGGCCGGGCCATGTTTGGGACCTACTCCGCCTCGAAGTCCGCCCTGCACGCGGTCACCCTCGCCCTTGCCGTTGCCCTGGAATCCACACCCATCAAAGTCAATGTGGCCTGTCCCGGTTTCACCTCCACCGCCCTCAACAACTTTTCGGGCACCCGCACGGTTGAACAGGCGGCACGTGAAGCGGTCCGTCTTGCCCTGCTTGGCCCCGACGGACCGACAGGCACCTTCTCCAACGAAGACGGTCCCATGCCCTGGTGATGGTGTTGGTGATCCAGAAGAACTCTGGGTCACATCAGGCAGCTCCCATCTGCATTTCAGGTCAGCACACCTTTAAGGGTGGTCTGAAAGGAAACGGGAAAAACATCCCTTTTGCCCCAGCAAAAACCTGAGGGCCGGGCATGGTCTCTAGACTGCTGGCTGGTGCTTTGCCCATCATGCCCTCAAAATGTTCATCTTTGTTCAAAAAACAATCCCTGGGAAGCGGTTTTGTCCAGAAGTGTAAGAACCGGGTTATAAATCTCTAAAAACCGCCCTTTCAAATTGTGTTTTTCAACTCTCTTCGACAATGAGAAACTTTTTTTCCCATCCACCACACACTTCCTGAAATCAAGCTGAAATCATTGATCTGCACGAAGAAATTGTTATGAGAACGCACAATCCCTGTTCCCAGAACGGATCTTGACTTTGAAAAGGCAGGATCGTACATTGAATCCATGTTCACAACCTGAGCATTGGGGCACCGTCCAGTTGCCAGACCTCCTCTTCAGGTTCAATCCTGCCCTCCCTGTCTGGCACAGACGCTCCAGTGTGAACTGCGTGCACCCTCAACAACACAACCTGGAGGATCCATGAAGCGTCAAACCCTGATGACCCTTGCCCTGACCACCCTGTTTTCGTCTGCACTGGCAAGAGACACCGTGACCATCTGGTACCCCTGGGGCGACATCGACGGACAGACCATCCTGGACGCCGCCGCAGACTACAACAAAGCCCAGGACAACGTCACCATCAAAGCCGTGTTGGTCAGT
>NZ_BMOD01000029.1 GCF_014646895.1 Deinococcus roseus | reverse complement strand
TGCGAAGTCGGGCAATCCAGAAAGCGGGCAGGTGATGTCGTTTCCGGTGCAGTTGCTGTGGAACCAGGTGGGGTTGGTGCTGGCGACAGTTGCGCCATATCCGGCGTGGTTGACCACCATGTCCATCATGAATTTCATGTTGTTGGCAGGCAGGTGCAGGTCGGAAATCAGACCGGTCAGGTCGCTGCTGCTGCCCAGTTTGGGCTCCACACTGGTGTCTGCTGCGTTGTTGGTGAAGTTGGCCCAGTAACCGTGGTAGCCGCAGGAGCTGCCGACCAGTCCGACCTGTTTGTAAACCGGGGTGGTCCAGACAGTGGTGGCCCCCAGGGATTTGATGTAACTGATTTTGTTGCGCACGCCCTGAAGATCGCCGCCGTGGAATTTGGTGCCACTGGCAGGGTCAAAGCAGTTGGCGGCTCCAGCATTGTCGTTGGCGGTGTTTCCGTTGGAGAAACGGTCTGGAATCAGCAGGTAAATCACCTGTTTGCGCCAGGTGTCGATGTTGGTGCCAGAAATGGTTTGTTGATCAATCTGGGAAGGAGAGACAGGGGCGGTTTGCTGGCTGCAGGCAGCAAGGGCCAGCGTCAGCAGGGCAATCAAGCCACGACGTTTCAGCATGAAAAAACTCCTTTTGGTAGAGGGTGAAAGGGAATTTGTTTTTGGGTTGACTGATCATAGCTCAGGATCTGGCAAAGTGGAACCATTTCCAGAAACCCTCAGGTCAACTTGTATAGACAATCTCGCATAGGGTGTAATGATAACACTCTTTTTACAAATCGAAAGCTTTCGAAAGGATGGATGCTTATGCGATCCGGTGAATTCTTGTGCAGTACAAGCTTTTCTTGGGGGTTGGTGTTGGATGCCCCGAGACTCAGTTTTTTTATTGCAATACTTCGTTATTTTATGGCTGTCAGAATTCTGTCAGACTTGTTCGCTGCCAATGGGGGATTCTGACCTCAAAACCATGGATCAAACAAAACGAACTATCGCTGCAATCTCAAAAGGCAGGAATTCCCCTGCCCAATAAAAGTTTGAATCCAGTCAAAGAAAATCCAGAATGATTGATCGTAAGCGCTTTCCCTGCTGGGGAGAATCTGAAAACAACGTCCTGCAGAAACGATAAACCTGATTTTCAGAACCTGTCAGATTTTGGAAAGGGTTTGTAAGATTTCTGTGAATTATGTCTAGACAAATTTTGGAATTGGTTCCATTTTTGCCATTGATCGTATTGGAATTGATTCCGGAACGTGTTAGCATTTGCTTACCTCAAACAACCCCGGTTGCCACTGCAAGGTGGTGCGCCTTCCTTTGCTCCTTCACTGCCTGGTTTCACAGCAGTTCTGCTTTCAGGTTTTCAGGTTTCTGGCCCCCTGTGTTTGCTTTGCGTGCTGCCAAGACGCAAAGGGACCTTTTATGCCTTCAGGAGCTCAAATGCGCAAACCCGTTCTTGGATTCACACTGATGCTTGCCCTCGCCGCCTGCGGAACCCAGATGCCCGTACAGCCCCAGGAAAGCAGCATTGCCATTTCAAAAGAAGCCCTGAGCCCCACCGCATTGGGAGCCCGCTACACCGATTCCACAGGCAACGTGACCGGCACCACCCACATCACCTTCCGGGTGTATTCCTCTAAAGCCACCCGACTGGATGTTTACCTGTACGCTGGTGCTGCAGGAGCTGCTGAAAAAACCAAATACACCCTGGTGAAAGACGCTGCCACCAACATCTGGAAGGTCACTGTTCCTGTCTCCAGCCTCACCGCTGCAGGGATTGGCAGCACCGTGTATTACGGTTACCGCGCCTGGGGACCCAACTGGACTTACAACGCAAGCTGGACCAAAGGCAGCAACCTCGGGTTTGTCTCTGACGTGGACGCAGCAGGCAACCGCTTCAACCCCAACAAACTGCTGCTGGACCCCTATGCACTCGAAGTTTCCCACGACCCCACCAGCCCCACCTCTGGCAACTACACCGGATTTGCCTACGCCTCCGGTCCCAGCTACAGAAACCTGGACTCTGGCAATGTGGCTCCCAAAGGGATTGTGCTGAACACCGACACCACCAGCTACGGCACCAAACCCACCCGCGCCCAGAAAGACGACATCGTCTATGAAGTGCACCTGCGTGGCCTGACCAGAGGAGACAGCAGCATCGCCAGTTGCGCTGGAACCTACTCTGGTGCTGCCCAGAAAGCCGCTTACCTGCAAACCCTGGGCATCACCGCCGTGGAATTCCTGCCCGTGCAGGAAACCGACAACGACACCAACGATGTCACAGACGCTGCCTCCGGGAAATCTGCCACCAGCACCAACGGAGACAACTACTGGGGCTACATGACCACCAACTACTTTGCTCCTGATCGCCGCTACAGCTGCGACAAGACTGCAGGCGGACCCACCAGAGAATTCAAAGCCATGGTCAAAGCCTTCCACGACCGGGGCATCAAAGTCATGATTGACGTGGTGTACAACCACACCGCAGAGGGCGGCACCTGGGGCACCAGCAACACCGCCACCATCTTCAGTTTCCGTGGCCTGGACAACGCCGTGTACTACTCCCTCACCGCAGACAGGCAGAACTTCTGGGACAACACCGGCATCGGGCACAACTACAACACCCGCAACCCCATCGCACAGAACCTGATCATCGATTCCCTGAAATACTGGCGCGACGAACTGGGCATCGACGGCTTCCGCTTTGACCTCGCCTCCGTGCTGGGCAACACCTGCGAACACGGCTGCTTCAACTTCGACAAGATGGACAGTGGCAATGCCCTCAACAAGATTGTCGCCAGCGTGACCCCCAGACCCGCAGCAGGGGGCAGCGGTGTGGACCTGGTGGCAGAACCCTGGGCCATTGGAGGAAACTCCTACCAGGTGGGCAACTTCCCCACAGGCTGGAGCGAATGGAACGGCGATTACCGCGACACCATCCGCAAAGACCAGAACAAACTGGGCACCGACGCCATCACCCCCGGACAGCTGGCCAACAAATTCGCTGGCTCCAGCGAACTGTACCAGGACGATGGCCGCAAACCCTGGCACAGCGTGAACTTCATGGTGGCCCACGACGGCTTCACCCTCAAAGACCTGTACTCCTGCAACGGCAAAAACAACTCCCAGGCCTGGCCTTACGGCGCAAGCGACGGTGGGGAAGACAACAACAACAGCTGGGACCAGGGCAGCATTGCCGCAGACCAGCGCAAAGCCGCCCGCAACGGCACTGCCCTGCTGATGCTGAACGCTGGAACCCCCATGATGACCGGTGGCGATGAATTCCTGCGCAGCATCAACTGCAACAACAACCCTTACAACCTGGATTCCAGCGCCAACTGGCTGAACTACACCCTGAACACCGACCAGACCAACTTCAAAACCTTCACCCAGAACATGATCGCCTTCAGAAAAGCCCATGCTGCCCTGCGCCC
This sequence comes from Deinococcus roseus, assembly GCF_014646895.1. Taxonomy (NCBI): domain Bacteria; kingdom Thermotogati; phylum Deinococcota; class Deinococci; order Deinococcales; family Deinococcaceae; genus Deinococcus; species Deinococcus roseus. The sequence continues at coordinate 48,682 of NZ_BMOD01000029.1, read as the reverse complement.
TGCCAACTTCTACTCCAGCGTGGACAACAACGGCAACGTGATGGAACAGCTGCGCTGGTTCAAACCCGACGGCAATGTGGCAGATGGTGCTTACTTCGGAAGCTCCAGCAACCATGCCCTCGCCTACCGCATCGACGCCACCGAATTTGGTGAAACCAACCAGGCCATCTATATTGCCTACAACGGCTGGTCCGGCGCAGTGAATTTCGTGCTCCCCTGGCCTGGCGCCGGCAAGAACTGGTACCGCGTCACCGACACCTGCACCTGGGCAGAAGGCGCAGGCCAGGTGGACCTGAATGCCACCACCAACCTCGGCGGCGAATGGACCAACTACAGCGTGTGCGGACGGGGTCTGCTGGTGCTGGTCGCAAAATAAGCTGAAACTCCACTCCCTTTCCTGAAATTCGAAGATCGCCCCTGCAAAGGGGTGGTTTTCTTTTGCCGAGGGCTTATAAATGCTTTAAGATCCCATGTGAAGAGAAGTGGCTTTTAGGCCACTTCTCTTCAGTCTTTTTTGCTGTGTTCAGCAGATTTGTCAGAATGCAATCAGAGGCCTACGAGACGCACTTTCTTCACATTGACATAAGCTTTGCCGGGCCAGTACACCCTGAAATCATATTTGGTGTTCAGGTCAGGATTCTGAGCAAAATCCACTGAGAAGGTCTGGTACTGATCGGAAGCCAGGAATTGAGACCTGTTCAGAACTTTTTCAGCCAGAAGCTGCCCTGTGGTGAGGTTGTACACCTGTACACGTGCGATTTCATCATTGCTTGCCAGGAGGTCTTTGACCTTCAGATCGAACTCGGCTCGCAGTGGAGCATTCACAACGATTGGCATCTGATAATTTGCACCATAGATCAGATAGGCAGGGGATGGACTGGTGCCCGAGGTGGCCGCCCAGCCTTCACCTTCTGCAGATCCTGTGGTGTGAAAGAGCTTGTTCGCTTGCCATTCCAGATCATGGAGGGTGGTGCTGCGGTGTTTCAGGCTGATCCCACCTGCCCACTTGATCCTGAATTCGTAGGCTTCATCGTAGCCGCCTCTTGGAAACACCAGTGGGAAAGTCTGGAAGGTGTTGGCTTTGGCAAAGTCAGACCGACGCAGGGTCCGGCTGCCCAGGGTTCGCATGCCATAATTGGTCACTGCATCAATGGTGGCCACCACATCATTGGTGCCCACAGTGTTGTCAATGGCCAGCTCAAAATCGGCTTGCAGGCAGCATCTCCACTCTGAGCCCATCACTTTGACGCTGGGACCATAGGACATGCTGTAACTTCTGATGACCTGGCCCAGGAACCAGACATCTGCTGGTGGGAAGTCTCGACCCGCCACCACAGACCAGTTCCCTTCAGCATCCACAGAACCATAGCTGTGATTCAACTGACTGGATGTCCACTTCTGGGTGGGCTGGGGAACATAAGCTTTGAAACCAGTTGCAGGAGCAGTCTGTCTGATCGAATAAATTCCACTGGCGAAGCTGTCCCAGGGGTCAGAGATCAGGACGCGATCGTAAGGGTGATCCACAGTGGTGACATAGGTCTGAATGCGCGCACGAATGTGGGGGTAAGAAACCACATAAGACAGCACAGGAGAATAATGCATGCTGAAAATGGGTTTGCTGGGTGGGCGGTAAAGAGCGACGGTGATGAAGTTGCGATTGCCCACACCATCACGAACAGCATTGGCCATTCCATTGGAAGCATTGATAAAAGGCAGGGCATCCAGAGCAATCAGTTTGAAATTGCTGGTGACCGTGTATTTGGGGGTGCCATAGTCTCTTGTCTGGTCATCAAAAAACTTTTGCATGCCTTCAGTGAATTTCCAGGGATAGGTTGCCGTGTTGAACATGGGTTGTCCTTCGGGCCAGGTCCCAAAGTTCAGGGTGCACGCTCCCATGTATTGCTGTGATCTGGACATTCCACCCGCAGACTTGTTTCCCAGAATGGCAGCAGGATTGTTCGGGATGGCAGACTTCAACGGGGTAGAACCTGATCGATCAACCATTTTGTAGTTGTAGAAAGATTCACCTGTTTCAAACGGTTTGCCATAGAACTGAGCACCATCGAATTCCCAGAGCCACTGCGCCACGGCACCCAGGGTGGCAGGACCGCATCCCAACAATCCCTGATATGGATCGTGTTCTGCGCCTGCTACCCTGGAAACAATGTGGCTGATGAAATTGTCAAACTGGGTGTTGCCTGTGACATTCCCCAGGCAGCGCGGTAGCGTGTAATTCTGGGATTGATACGGTGCGTCCTTGTCGTAAAGATAGGGAAATTGAGCATAACCTCCTGGCAGGTTTTGAACCTTGTTGTCGGACATTGCACCCTGATAGGTCTCGCTGCAGATGAAGTTCAGGGGCCACCACCAGCAGCTCTTGGCCACAAGATTGTCTCCAGTCGGCCCAAGGGTGTTGACGGCAGATTGACGGATGATGGTGCCATCTGATGGAATCGCCGCAAGGGGCTGTCCATAACTGGCCGCGAGGGTCTGGAAATTCACATTTCCGGTGCTGTCCGTGATGGATGAAACAGCCAGTTTGCTGAACCCTGTGGTGGTCTGGTTGAGGGGGGTCAGCACGTCATTCCAGTTGTCTTGCAGGCCCTGTGCAAGCTCAGCATCACTGTTCTGCTGAACCAGGCTCTGGTAGTCCTTGGTTTGCTGCTCCACCTGCTGGGCTGTCATGGGGGTGGATTCACCAATGGGCCAGAAGTTTCCTGCTTTGTCCTTGATGGTCAGGAAAGATGGAGCAAAAGCAACATAGGCTGCCACATTGCCTGTTCCTCCCACCTTCTGCACCGTTTTGGCAATCTTGATCAGGGTGTACAGACCGAACTCCTGTGCAGAGACCACAGAGCGTGCGGTTGTTGCCCCCACCACAGAGGTGTACCATCTGGCGGGATCCAGCTTCCATTCCGTACCTGTCAGAGTGAGACCAAAAGCAAGGGGGTCTGTGAAGGTGCGGGGTGCCGTTGAGATCACATGAACAAAGTCATATCCCAGCACATCTTTGAAGGTGATGGTGCGGGCCGTCAGCGTGCCAATGTCTGTGGCAGAGAGTGCCTTGATTCCCTGCTGCTGGCTGAGTCCAATCAATTGCCCAATGTTTTTGGGTACAGGTTGCGCTGTCCCGAGCAAGTTGACGGTTGCCTGTTTCTGTATTCCAACTGCTTCAACATGCGTGGTTTCCTGATTTGCTGGTGATGGAGACCTGACGCTGTTGCAAGCAACAAGAACACAGCTGAGTGCCAATACATACAATTTATTCATTCTCACCTCAGTGCCATATTTCATTGCGGCACACCAAATGTTACATAGAAATGAACAAATTTGTCACTTTCTTTACATTTCTCTCATGTGTTTTTTTGAATTTTATGGTGTTCAGGTCATTGGAAAATGAATGTATATACAAGATTTTTTGATCCTTGCGGTTTTGAACCAAAAGCTGCAGCCAGGAAAACCGCAGCCAGGGAACGTGTACGGTCCAGGGCGTCTTCCCCTGCCGGAGGTTTCCTGGGTTCTGGCCTCCTGAAACCTTCTGCTGTCCTGCAAAGTAACCTTGTTTACCCCCCACTCTCATGATTTCACGTAAAATCTGAGGGTGAGTTCGTATCTGATCAAGGGCACTGCCGCCGAGGGAACGCTCCGCGTGCTGGCCGCCCAAACCACCGAAACCGTTCAAGAATCCAGCGACAGGCACAACCTGTCCATGACCGCCACCGCAGCCCTCGGGCGACTGATCACCGGAGCAGCACTGTTTGCCCAGGTCATCAGCAAGCACGAGAAAAGCCGCGTGACCCTGCGTGTGCAGGGTGGAGGCCCCATCGGGTACCTGCTGGCAGAAGGCAGCACCGATGGCAGTGTGCGGGGCTATGTCGCCAACCCCCATGCAGATTTGCCCCCCAGAACCACCGATGGCAAGCTTGATGTGGGCGGTCTGGTGGGCAACGATGGGGATGTGGCCGTGATGCGCCTGCTGGAAAACACCGATCCCTACACCTCCAGCACGGCTCTGGTGAGTGGCGAGATTGCCGATGACCTGACTTTTTACCTGGTGAAAAGCGAACAGGTGCCCAGTGCCCTGCTGCTTGGGGTGTATCTGGAAGGCGGAAAAGTCCACACTGCCGGAGGACTGTTGATCCAGGTGATGCCCGGAGCCAGCGAAGCCACCCTGCAAACCCTGGAGAAGAACATCAAGAGCCTGGGTCCGGTCACTGAAGCGCTCAGGGGCAGAAGCCTGATTGAAGTGATTGAAAAAGCCACCGAAGGCCTGGGTTTTGAGCAGATGGAGGAACCCCTGCCCATCCGGTTGCAGTGCCGCTGCTCCAGAGAGAAAGCCATTGGCAGCATCCAGTACTTCTCTGAAGCAGAGCGCGAAGAGATGATCGAGGCCGGAGGTCAGGAAGTGGTGTGTGACTGGTGCGGCACCCGCTACCAGATCACCCCCCAGGAAATCCGGGAAGCCTGAGTGGAAACCCACACTTTCACGGCTGAAAAAGGCCGTCTGGATCAGCAGGTCAGCTTGCACACCGTGTATTCCCGTTCCCAGGTTCAGCAGTGGATCGAGGCCGGACTGGTGCAGGTGACCGGAGAGGCCATCACCCGCACCGGATTCAAACTCAAGGGTGGGGAAGAGGTGACCTTCCAGATTCCCCCCGAGAAACCCATGCATGTGGTGGCAGAAGATGTCCCTTTGGAGGTGATTTACGAAGACGAACACCTGATTGCCGTCAACAAACCTCCGGGCATGATGACGCACCCCTCGCAGGGCATTGTGACCGGAACACTGGTGAATGCCTTGATGGGACGCATCCAGCTTCCAGATGCAGACCAGGACTTCGGGGAAGAAGGCTACCGTCCGGGCATTGTGCACCGTCTGGACCGGGACACTTCTGGGGTGATTGTGGTCGCAAAAACCGTGCTGGCCCATGCCAGACTGGCAGAAGCCTTCAAGGAACGCACCACCCAGAAAACCTACCTGGCCATCACCACAGGACGGGTGAACCAGGGAAAAATCATCACCCTGGATGCCCCGGTGGGTCGCCATCCGGTGCAGCGCCAGATGATGACGGTGGGAGGGGCCGCTTCCCGTGAATCCCAGACCCACTTCCAGACCCTGGCAGAAGTGCGGGATGAAGCGGGCCGCTGGTATGCCCTGGTGCAAGCAAAACCCCGCACGGGACGCACCCACCAGATCCGGGTGCACCTGCAGCACCTCAAAGCCCCTGTGCTGGGAGATGAGGTGTACGGGAAGGCCCACCCGGCCATTCCCAGACAGGCCCTGCATGCGTTCAGGCTGCAAATTCCCCATCCCGAGACAGGGAAAATGCTGGACCTGCAGGCAAATTTACCCGCAGACATGACAGGGGCGTGGCTGACCCTGGGTGGAACCGAAGCAGACCTGCCCGGCTGAGTCCTCTTTGTAACAAAAAAACTGCAACACCATGAACGTGCAGCGCCACAAAAACGTCATAGAATGAGAAAGATCTGAAATTCAGGTTTTCTCAATCACAGAGGTGTCTGCCGCATGCAAACTGTCTTCACACCGCACCCGCCTGAGAAATCACGCCTGACCCTCTGGTGGGTGTTCAGTGCCATCATGCTGATCCTGACGGGATACGTGTTCTGGATCACCCGCAATGCAGAAGAGCAGAATTTCATTCCCAGTTTTGTGCTGCTGGTTGTCTCCCTGCTGGTGCTGGGCATCTGCCTGCTGGCCGTGCTGGGACCCCTGCGCATGAAATACATCATCACCGAGCAGAGCCTGATCCTCAAAGGTTTTTCTGGACAGAAGGTTCTGCCGATCAAAGACCTCAAAGCCCAGGTGCTGGAACCCTCCATCAGCTTGCGGGTGATGGGAACTGGGGTTCCCGGCTACTTCACGGGCCTGTATGCCAGTGAACAGGGCAACATCCAGGTGATCGCCACCACCACCTCCAGAGGAGTGCTGCTGGAACACGCGAAGGGCAAGGTGTTCATCACCCCGGAAGATGAAGAGTTGTTTTTGCAGATTTTGATTCAGAGGCAGAGAAGCATGATGTCTGCTGTGTGAGAGCAGAAAGCAGAAGGCAACAAATGCTTTAGCGAAGGCTGTGCAGTAAAAGCCTTCTGCTTTCAGCCTTTTGCCTTCTGCTGCACAACAACCTGTCACCCACAACAGAACCCTCTAGGACATTTGTAATCCAGCCCCCTTCGCCCCCCTCAACTCCCGGTATGATGAGAGTCGTCCCGTTTCGGACCACACATCTTTTTTTGGAGGTTTTACCATGCCCAAGTACGAATTGCCCCAGCTGCCTTACGCTTACGATGCTTTAGAGCCCCACATTGATGCCCGCACCATGGAGATCCACCACACCAAGCACCACCAGGCATACATCAACAATGCCAATGCTGCTCTGGAAGGCCTCGAAGACCTGCAAGCCCTCAGCCCCGAAGAGCTGGTCGCTGATCTTTCCAAAGTGCCTGACGCCAAGCGTGGCGCACTGCGCAACAACGCTGGCGGTCACGTGAACCACAGCTTCTTCTGGCAGGTTCTGGGCACCGGCACCGAGCTGAAAGGTGAACTGAAAGACGCCATCGAAGCCGCTTTCGGCTCCGTGGACAGCTTCAAAGAAAAATTTGCCGCTGCAGGCGCAACCCGTTTCGGCAGCGGCTGGGCCTGGCTGGTCGTCAAGCCTGATGGCAGCCTCGCTGTGGGATCCACCGCCAACCAGGACAGCCCCCTGATGGGTGAAGCTGTTGCTGGCCTGAGCGGCACCCCCATCCTGGGCCTTGATGTCTGGGAGCACGCCTACTACCTGAACTACCAGAACCGCCGCCCTGACTACATCTCTGCTTTCTGGAACGTGGTCAACTGGGACAAAGTGGCTGAACTGTACGCTGCTGCGAAGTGATTTAACCTCACCCCGCTCTGCTCCCTCTCCTGAAAGGAGAGGGTTTTTTTGGTATGCAAAAATAAACCATGTTGCCTGCTGAAATTCAAAACTGGAAAAATGAAGTTCATGGGGTCCATCTGGAGCTTCTGGAAGCCCTGGAGGCTTTTGGGGTGCAGTTTTCCTGGAAGCAGATTGAGAAGACCCTGGTCTGGTTTGAGCTGCGCTCGATTTATGCTGGCCGAGTTTACGAACATGTTCCCTATGAATCGGATAGACACTTAACAGAAACCGCAGAATGGCTGATCCTGAAAACAGCCCAGACCTTGCAGCACCAGGGTTTTGTTTCTCCCATCGAGCTGTCCAGTGTGCCCCTTTCCGATGAATGGGTGGCCGTCTGGAGTGATGTGATCGAAGATCCAGGCCTGACATGAAAAATACCCCCCTGAATTTTCAGGGGAGGAAAACGAATGAAATGAGCAAGGTGGGGTAAGACGAGGTGGGGCTTACTCCATCACAGGAGGTCCCTGTCTGGGTCCTTCCTGTTTCTTGAACGGCACTTCAGGAATCAGGGCGGTGACGATCATGCCCAGGATCACCACGATCAGGCCCACCTCAAAGATGCCCCGGATGGCGTCCGTCCAGGCGGTTTTGTAGGCCACGCTGACCTTATGAATGCCAGTGGTGGCGGTTTTTTCCACCTCATCCAGTTTTTTGAGGGCATTGTCGTATGCGGTCTTCAGGAAGGGTTTGGCCTGAGGAGACACCTCCCCAGAAGCCAGGGTTTGCCTGAAAGCCGCAGGCACTTCGGGGTTTTTGGCAAATTCCTTCATGGCTTCGGGTTTGTTGTCGATCAGGGCTTCTTTGACCAGGGTGCGTTGTTCTGCAAATTTCTTCTGGGTGTCTGTCAGGATTTTCTTTTCATTGAAGCCAGTGGCTGCGTTGCCTTCGCTGGATTTGCTTTGCTGGCCAGCAAACATGGACTGCATTTCTTTGGGAACCACAGGCACCACTTTTGTTTCAAACTGGTGGGTCAGGCTGCTGGCAAACACCGTTCCCAGCACAGCCACCCCGATGGTGCTGCCCATCTGCCTCAGGAAGGTGGCGCTGGAGGAGGCCATGCCAATTTTGTCTCTGGGTGCGGTGTTGATCATCAGTTGCGTGTAAAGCGGAATGGAGGGTCCCAGACCAATGCCCAGCAGCACCAGTTTGGCGATGATGCTGCCCTGGGTTTCGTCGGGATGCAGGGTGAAGACCAGAATCAGGTAGCCTGCCAGCAAAATCACCAGGCTGCCCAGCAGCACGGGTTTGTATTTGCCGATGCGGGCCACCAGCTGACCGCTGAGGATGTTCCCGGCCACCACCCCGAGGGTCAGGGGGGTGAGGGCGGCTCCGGCACGGGTGGCACTGACGCCCAGCACGTTCACCATGAAAAGCGGCAGGAACACGATGGTGCCCAGGAACGCTGCGCCCAGCAGGAAAGCTGCCAGTGCGGTGATGGTGTAGGTGCGGTTCTGGAACAGTTTGAGGTCCACGATGGGTTCGCCGGTGCGCCGTTCCTGCCAGATGAACAGGATCAGCGACACCAGGGACAGGCCAAACATCCCCAGAATTTGGGTGCTGCCCCAGGCGTAAGTGTCGGGGGCCAGTGTGAGGGCCAGCAGCAGGGGGACCACGGCCACAATCAGGAACATGCCGCCCACATAATCAATTTTCCCGCCACGGGAGGATTTGAGGGGAGGCATTTTGGTGATCATGAACCACAAAGCAATGATGGCGATGGGGACGTTGATGTAAAACACCCACCTCCAGCTGATGTAGTCGGTCAGGAGGCCCCCTGCGTAAGGTCCCACCACGCTGGAAAGGCCAAAGACGGCCCCGAAGAAGCCCTGGTATTTGGGGCGCTCCTGTGCAGTGAAAATGTCACCCACCACGGCAAAAGCGGTGGAGAAGATGGCCGCACTTCCCAGGCCCTGCAGTGCTCGGTAGAGCACCAGCTGGGTGGGGTCCTGGGCCAGTCCACACAGCATGCTGGCCAGGGTGAACAGCACCACCCCGGTCATGATGATGCGCCTTCTGCCATACAGATCCGAGAGCTTGCCCCAGATCGGGAGGGTGGCGGTGCTGGTCACCAGATAGGCGGTGGTGAGCCAGGTGATCCAGCTGGTCTTGAAGTTCAGCTCCTTGATGATCTCGGGGGTGGCTGTGGAGACCACCGTCTGGTCCAGTGCGGCCAGAAAAAGGGCCAGCAGCACACCGATCAATGTGGCCATCTTCTGCTGCTGCGTGTAGGCGGGGGGCTGGGTGGAGACCTGGGTCATGTGTCCTCCTTGAGTGCTTCACTGAGTTTCAACAGTTCCTGAGAAATGTGTCGGAGTTCAGCAGAGCTGAGTTTTGAATTCTGGAACCGGCTCTGCAGAAAATGATGTGCCTGCTGAACCACACTTTTTCCTGTGTCGGTGAGGTTCAGCCGGATGCGTCTGGAATCCTCAGGATCGAGTTCACGGGAAACCAGTCCCTGCCTGACGGTGCGAACGATCATCTGGGACACCACCGGAGGAGGAAATCCGAACCCCTGGCTGATTTCTCCAGGATGCACGTACCCCTGGTGCAAAGCCTGCAAAAGCGGCATGTCTGAGGCATCGATGTTCAGTTCACGCTCGATGTCCCGCATCATGCCGTGTTTCATGGAATGGAAAAATTGCCTCCAGGCCAGCATGAATTCGGTGCAGTCTTCCTGGGTGGGAGGTTCTTCTTGCATTTTTTAATATTTATGTTTTTTAACTATTTAAAGTGTGAAAGATCTGACAATGTTTGAAGGCTGCCTGGCGGTTCTGTGGGGCAGCCTTCAAACATTCTGTTGCAGTTTAAAGTTGCAGTTTAAACCAGCATGCTCAGGGCATCCCGCAAGCTGAGTTCGCAACCTTTGAGTTGCGGAAAGACCTCCAGCATGGTTTTCTGGGCCTGTTGCTGGTCCTGGTGGTCTTCCAGCGCCTTGCCAATTTCCCGCATCACACTGGCCTTGAATCCGGCAAGGTCTGGGTCCTGCATTGCGGTTTTGACCCACAGCAAAGTGGCTTTCAGGTCGGGTTCGGTTTGCATCAGGGCGCGGGCTTCCAGGCTGATCAGGGCGCTGGTCACGCCGGGATCCGGGCGGGTCTGGTTGCTGGGGTCCTGCATGCCCAGGGCTGCCCGCCTGAGCAGGGCATGGGCACGGTTGACCTCTGCCAGGGCTTTGTCTGCTTCCTGCATGCGCAAATACACATCTGCCAGGGTGGCCCGCACCTGGGCCTCTGCGTAACTGTGGTTGGTGAGATCCAGTGCCCGTTTTGCATGCACCAGAGCCTTGTGGGCATCGGGTTCTGCTGCAGCAAGATTCAAGAGGATGTCCGTGATCAGGATGGTGTAACGGTCTGCCGTGTGGGTGTAGGGGGTGGCTTCCTCCAGAACCCGGTGCAGGATGGTTCTGGCCACCTGGATGTCCGGGTGGTCAAAATTGGGACCGGGGAAGGGAGGCAAATACGGATTTCCCAGACCCCTGGCCAGATACGCCAGTCCGATGCGGTAACTGGCCCGCCATTCCCGGTACTGGGCTTCCTGGCGGCGTTCGGTTCCGGTGCGCAGGGCCTGCGTTGCAGCCTGGGCCAGCCGCAGACCTTCCCGGAAGTTCTCCATCGCCAGCATGATGGGCGCTTTTTCGGAGATCACCCGGGCCTGAATCACCGGATCGGTGCCCTGGGACAGCCTCTCTGCTTCATCCATCACGGTTTTGGCTTCTGGGATGCGGCCCAGTCGCCTCAAACCTGTGGCATAACGGGCGGTCACACGTGCCCTTTCTTCCAGCGCTGCACCTGCACTTTCCAGGGCATCATGGGCTTCTTTTAAAGCAGTGACAGCAGGAAAAGGCTGACCCAGACGCAGCCTCAAATCCCCTTCCTGGTACCTGGCACGGGCATAAAGCAGGGGGTCACGGTCCAGAATGGCGGAAAGGTCATTCAAAGCCTCGGTCCAGTGCCCGGAGTCTTTCATGATCAGGCCGCGCCACAACTTGGTGCGGTTGGACAGGGTGGAGTCTGCCTCACTGGCGTATTCCACGGCCAGATTGACGGATTTTGTGGCGGCTTCCAGGTCTCCCTGCCAGCGTGAAAGAGCGGCCTGCACCAGCACCGCTTCTGCACGGGTCACACGGGCAATTTCACTGGTTTCTTTGCCCGACAGCACATCCTGAATGTCATGGTTGTTTAAAAGGTTCTGGGCGGCCTCGTAAGCTGCACGGTCAATGGCGCTCTCGGCCAGTTTGACGCGACCCCAGGCGCGTGCTCCGGTGTCGTTGCTTTCCAGCATCACGCTGATGGCATCTCTGGCGTCCGGGTGGGCGTACTGTCCGAGAGCGGCGTAATAACCCGCCACCACGCGGGCCAGCGATTCCAGCACCCCGCCATGCACCTGCCGTCTGGCCCTGGCCCAGGCATCGGCCAGCACCCCATAGCGTTCACCGTGTTTGGAGACCCACTGGATCACCTCGGCCCAGGCTCCAGAGCGGGCCAGGTGGGCCAGCATGCGTTCTTCAAAGACAGCTTTTTCACCTTCACGGGCATTTTCCAGCGCTTTTGCATAAGCATCCGAGGCCAGACGGTGGGCTTTGGCCAGTTCTTCGCTGCGCAGGTGTTTTTTGACCTCCGGGAGCAAATCCCTGGAGACCACCCGCACGGTTTTGCTGGAGGTGTCGTCCATCAGGTTGCGGTACACCTCTGGGAGGGTGCCCAGAGGACGGCCCATGGCATGTTCCACCACGAAACGGGGAGCGCTGGATTCTCCAGGCAGGATGGCTGCAGCCAGCACCGTCAGCAGGGAACGCACTTCAGGGTCGCTCAGGACGGTGCGCACATCATGCACTTTGGCGCCACTGCCCAGCGCTGAAAGCCCTGCAATCAGGGCCAGTTGTTCCAGATTGCGCCCACTCTGCCGGATCAGGCGGTCTGCTTCGCTGGGGGTGGCAGGCATGCGGGTGGTCAGAAAGCGCCGGGCTTCTTCCAGCGTGGGGGGTTTCAAGGTGATGATCTCACCTTTGTAGTGCGGATGCACCTCACGGGGATCACTGAGGGCCAGCAGCACACTGGTGGAGGTGGTCTGCAAAGGCAAAAACAGGTTCTCCCACACCCAGCGGGACAGGCTGATGGTTTCTCCCAGCGCATTTCTGGGTTGCGTGCCAGCAATGGTGTTGGGGGCGTTGCCAATGCGGATCAGCAGGATCTTGCCTTCCATGCGTTCCCGGATCAGGCGGGCCACCTCATGTTGCAGGCTGGCCTGCACGGCAAAAGGCAGACCCGAGTGCAATCTGGCCAGGCTTTCTGCATTGGCCCCGGACAGTTCCAGAATGCTGGTCAATGAGGGGGCAATTTCGCCATCGAGCATCAGGCGGTAACTTTCCTGCACGCCCAGTTCCCTGAGAGAGCGTTCCAGGTGGTCAATCAGGATGGTTTTTCCGACCCCATTGCGCCCCACCACCACCATCCTCGGCGCACGGCCTGTCCTGATGCCTGCAATGAACTGGCGGTAGGCCCGCTTTTTCTGCCGTCCCAGCAGCTGGGAGGCCTGTTTCATCACCCGGCTGGAGGCCACATCCCTGGCCCCTTCGGGGGGTTCGGGCAACTCCATGTTGTTCTGCTCGTACAGGCTGGCAATGATCTGAAACAGGGTGCTCTTGTCCTCTGCGGTGCCAATCTCTCTGTAAATGATGTTGCGCACAGCGTGTGGATTGGCATTCTTGGATTCCATCTGCTTTTCCAGCCAGCGCAGGCTGCCCACGTGCCCGTGCTCGTCCCGCTGGCCGCGCAGGGAGGGCCGCAGGTGTTCCAGGATTTTCAGCCAGGTGGTTTGCATTGCATGACTCCTCGGGTGGTGTTCTAAATGTCGAGAACCATTATACGGTTTATGACATCAGGTAAACCAGTGTACAGACTGGCAAAACATACACCACCATAACCTTTCGCTGGTTCAGAAATGCTGAAAATGTCGGAAAGAGGAGAGGGATTTTGGGCAAATCTGAAGAAGGTTTTTGCTTTTCCAGAACTGTGTTGAGAAACGCTCAAGGCTTTTTGACTGTTTTTCTGCTACAATCTATACCAAGTTCAAAAATATGGAGGAACACATGCGCTCAATCCTGGTGACCCTTGCACTCACCCTTGGCTCTCTGGCTTTTGCGGCCACCCCCAAAGATGTCAACACCCTCATCGAAAAAGGCGACACCAAAGGGGCCGTGACCCTGGCCCTGACCCTGGGCAGTGCAGAAGCTTACGCTTACGCTGCCCGTGCCACCAGTTACGGTGGTGCATTGGTGCCAGACAGCGAAAAACGGGCCATCTACGAAAAAGCCGAAGATTACGCCCGCAAAGCCCTGGAACTGGACAAAAACAGTGCGCTGGCCCACTTCGAACTGGCCCGTGCCCTGGGACGCAAAGCCCAGTTTGTGGGCATTCTGGAAAGCCTTCCCATTGCCCCAGAAGTCAAACGCGAACTGGAAACCGCCATCAAGCTGGACCCCAAAATGGCCGGACCTTATGTGGCACTGGCCGTCTGGAATGCTGAAATTGCCTCCAAGGGTGTGCTGGTTTCTGGACCCCTCGGTGCAGATTTTGACAATGTGCGCCCCAACATGCAAAAAGGCATTCAACTGGAACCCACGGAGATCATTCACCGCCTGGAGTTTGCCAAGGCCCTGTTGAAAGACGGCAACCGCCGCAGCAAAGCCAGGAGCAGACAGGAAGCCATTGCTGTGCTGGAAGCTGCTGTCAAAATGGAGCCCACCGATTTCTGGGCCAAACGTGATCTGGCAGAAGCCAAATCCCTGCTGGCTTCATTGCGTTGACCCTCACTCTCACTTCGCTGGTGCTGTCCCCCTTGTGAAAAAGGGGGATTTTTGCTGGCTGACTGTGCAGGGCTTCTGAACGTTTTCCAGCCGCCATCAGAGCGAATCAACATCAGATCTAAAATCCAGTTGAAAAACCCAAAAGCCCTCACCTGCACCCTAAACAAACCCTGCTGCTGCCAGATCAAAGTGTTATGATTGAAGCCATGAAACTGGAACTCGAAGACCTCCTGCTTGTGGTCAATGCCACAGAGAACCTGCAAGACATTCACCAGCACCTGCCTGAAGGGGTGCGCCTGCGGGCAGCAAAAGTCAACCTGACCCTGGGCGAATGTCTGGCCAGAGGAGGCTTTGGAGAACTGAATGCCAACCCTTTCCGCCATGAGGTGCTGGGCCTGACCTACCTCAGTGAAGTGGGGGCTGTGGAAACCGGGGGCATCGTGGTGAAAAACGTCAGCGGATACGACCTGACCCGTCTGGTGATTGGCAGTGGAAAACAGGCGTTCCAGAGTGCCAACTTGCGCCTCAGGCCTGAACCCACCAGCAAACTGTACCGCACCACGGCCCAGGTCAGCTTTGCAGAACTGAAACAGCAAGGCTGGGCCTACGCCTGGAAAACCATGCAACACACTTATGTGGAAGGCGATCAGGTGGAAGGTGATCAGGACGTCCCTGCAGGTTTTGAGCAGGTGGTTTACTGCACCGATGTGCCCACCGAAGACGTGCGGGGGCCCCTGGGCTTGCAACCCGTTCAGAACGACCTGACCCTCAGGGTGCTGGACGCACTGAAACTGAAAAGTCAGGCCTGAGCACCCCTCCCAGGCTGCTTCCAATCCCTTCAGCTCTGTTTGAAAATAGACCTTGTAAACTGCTTGCTGATCGCTGACAGCTGAGGGCTGAAAGCTATACAATACCTGTCATGACTGACAGCAAGACCCCGCTGAGCTGGCGGGAGTCCATTCAAGCAGGCAACTTCGAGCAGGCCGAGGCCCGCATCCAGGCTCTGGAACTGGTGGGGGAGTACCATCCAGAGCTGCTGGCTGCCGTGCAGGCCATGGTTGCCCTGCTGGGCGATGTGCGTTCCCGGCAGTTCTCAAAGGCTTTGCAACAGACCAGAGCACTGGAGCCCCTCCGGGAATTCCTGTCTCCAGAGGAGCTCAGGCTTGGCATCGAGAACCTGCAACAAACCGAAAAGCAAGACACCCGCGATCCAGAAGCCCTGAAAGCACAGTTGCAGACTGCTCTGGACACCCCTTACGTGCGCGCAGAAGCCCTGAACCGACTGGGGGTTTTGCAGGTGCGCCTGAAAGATCCGGTGCAGGCCCGCAGCCTGTTTGAAGCGGCGGTGCAGGCCGACCCCCGCCATTACCGGGCCATCAGCAACCTGGGAAACATTGCCCTGGAAGCAGGAAACAACAAGGAAGCAGAAGCCCATTACCGCAAAGCCCTGGAGATCAACCCCGAGTATCCGCTGGCCCACAACAACCTGGCGGTGCTGCTCAGGAAACAGAAGCGGTACGGGGCTTCCATACAGTCCCTCAAGAAAAGCCAGCGTCTGGAACAGCGCGCCCTCCTGCAACAGGCCCGTGAGGAAGGTCGCCAGCAAAGCATGAACCTGCGGCTGGGGGCCATTGCTTTTTATGTGGTGCTGGTGCTGCTGGTGCTCTGGTTTGTGCTTTCGAGGTAAACATGGCATTGATTCTCACCTCCCGACAGATCAAAAAACTGGACCAGACCCTGGCCGAAAAAGGGCTGCTGGAAGTCACGGTGGAGAATGCAGGCCGCAGTGTGGCCGAAGCGCTGCACCGCTCCCATGCTCAGGCACGGGTGCTGGTGGTGGCCGGGAAAGGATTCAATGGGGCAGATGCACTGGTGGCCGCCCGTCACCTGCTCACCCTTGGCCATGAGATCCGGGTGCTGGTTCACCCGGAGGCCCACCCGGACAGCCTGCAGAAATTGCAGGTTTTTGCGCACACCACGCCCCTGAACAACGAGCAGTTGCGCCTCAATTTGCCCCAGGTGGACGTGGTGCTGGAAGGGTTGCTGGGCACCGGGTTTCGCCCCCCGCTCAGCCTGGAGTACGCCTCCTGGATTGAACTCCTGAACGCCTCCAGAAAACCTGTGCTGAGCATTGATTTGCCCAGTGGGGTGCAGGCCGATGTGCCCGTGCTGCCTGAACTGGCGGTCCGGGCCACCCGCACCCTGGCCCTGGGGGGCTTCAAGCCCTGCCACCTTTTTGAACCGGCCAGCGAATGGGCCGGAGAGGTGGAACTGCTGTCCATCGGGGTGCCCGGTCAGTACACCCACCAGTTCACCAGCACCCACACCATGGAAGCCTACGAAGTGCGGCAATGGCTTCCCAGACGCAACCAGAGTGCGCACAAAGGCAGCGCCGGGGAAGTGTGGGTGCTGGGAGGAAAGTCAGGCATGACGGGATGTGTGGCCCTCACTGCCCTGGCTGCGCTGCGCACCGGAAGTGGTCTGGTGCGGTATTCCAGCATTGTGCCCATTGATGGCGCTCCGCTGGAAGCCATTGGCCATGCCCTGAAAGACTGGCAGGAGGTGCAAAACCTGCCTTTCAAAGGGGCAGTGGCCCTCGGGATGGGTCTGGGAGAGCAGGCGGCTGAAGTGGCAGACTGGGTTTTGAAAAAACACATTCCCACCGTCATAGATGCAGATGCCCTGCAAACCTCCCTGCGCGGCAAAGGCCATGAATGGGCGGTGTTCACCCCGCACCCCGGAGAGGCTGCCCGCATGCTGGAAACAGACACAGCAGAAGTGCTTGCAGATCCTCTCACAACTGTGAAAGCCCTGCAGAAGCAGTATGGAGGGGTGGTGGTCCTGAAAGGTGGTCCCACCGTCACCGCCACCAAACAGACCACCTGGGTCAACACCACCGGCAACCCCGGCATGGCCTCCGCAGGCATGGGAGACACCCTGGCAGGCATCATTGCCAGTTTGCTGGGACAGGGCCTCAGTGCCAAACATGCTGCCCTCAGTGGTGTTTATCTGCACGGTCTGGCCGGAGACCTCTGCTTCAAACACCACCATTATGGCCTGCAGGCCAGCGATGTGTCCCGGCACCTCGGAACGGCCTGGCACACCCTCATCCACGGAGATTGAATGGACCCCAAACCCCAGCACAAAGACCGCATGCGTGAACTCGCCCTGGATTTTGCCCGCACCCATCAGGCCAGGGATCTGTACAGCCTGGGAGAGGCTGCCGGAGCCAGACTGGTGTTCATGGACCTCGGAGAGCGGGATGGTGCCTATGATCCGGTGCACAAGGCCATCATCATCAACCCCACCCGCGACCTCAACCGCCAGAAGTTCACCCTGGCCCATGAAATCGCCCATGCCCTGTTGCTGGACGACGACGAACTCCTCAGTGACATCCACGAAGACTTTGAAGGGGACGGTCTGGAAGTGGTCATCGAGAAACTCTGCGACTGGGGTGCAGCGAACATCCTGATCGAGCCAGAGGTTCTGAAAGAGGTCACAGATCGGCACGGAATCAGTGCGCAGGCCGTGATGGACCTCAGCCGCAAAGCCCAGATCAGCTTGCGCAGTGCCATGGTGGCCATTGCAGAACATGCCCAGACGCCTGCTTTGATTGTGCTTTTCCAGCCTGCAGCACCGCAAAAACCATTGATTGTGAACTTCACAGCCCAGAATGCCCTGTTCAAATACACCCTGACCCTCGGGCAGGTGCTGCCACAGGACCATGCGGTGCAGGTCAGTTTCGACACCCGCCTCCCGCTGGATGAAGACAGCTACGTTCCGTTTGCCAGCGGCAAAAAAATGCCTGCCCACCTCACCACCTACCCGGAGAAGCACCGGGTCGTTGGGGTGTTCAGGACACGCTGACTTTTTCCAGGGAAACAGGTTTACTTTCCAGCTTCTTCAGGGTGCAACTGGTAACCCACGCCGCGAACAGTCTGGATCACCTTGTTGCCCAGTTTCTTGCGCAGGGAAACCACCATCACATCGATGATGCGTTCTCCACCCTGAAAATCTGAGCTCCAGACGTTGTCCAGCAACTCCTGACGGGAGTGTGACTTTTCTGGGTGTTCTGCCATGTACCAGAGCAGTTCGGTTTCCTGCTTGGAGAGGTCAATTTTCTTCTGGGCAATGTAAACGCACTGATCCACCTTGCTGATCCTCAGGGACCCCGTGGTGGATTCCAGCGGATTGAAGTTCTGCCGCAGCAGGGCCTGAATGCGGGCTTCCAGTTCGGTCAGGTCGAAGGGTTTGCCCAGGTAGTCATCTGCGCCGCTTTTCAAACCGCGCACCTTGAAAGGCGTATCTGATAAGGTGCTGAGCATGATCACCTTGGCCCGCAAATGGTTCTCCCGGATGTGGGTGAGCACCTCATAACCGCTCATGTCAGGCAAAATCACATCCAGGATCACCAGATCGGCCTGGGAAACCTGCTCCAGGGCAGATTTGCCAGTGTGGGCAGCCATGACCTGGTACTCCTGACCTTTCAGGTAAGACTGCATCATGGAAGACTGCACCAGGCTGTCTTCAACAATCAGGATTCTCGGTTGGGACCGATGGGAAGAGGACATGTTGCAACGATTATATGCAAATTGCGAACATTTTTCTGTCGGTTCTGTGGCCTTCAGGGAATCTCCTGATGCAGAACACAGCCACTGAAGGCACTTTGGGTATGATAAAGAACATGACAAGCACAGTCAGTTCGGGCGAAGTGCACCTGCTCTGCATTTTCCGACTTCAAAACGATGGCAGCCTCAAGCACACCTCCTGGTTCACCGAACCCAGAGAGGAGGTTTTTGCCGCCCTGCAGTATGCCAGCGACAACCTGCAACTGGCTGATGAACAGCAGAACAATTTCCTGCGCCTGAACGAATACCGACTGCAAATCCTGCGTGAACTGGGAGGGCAGGGCTTCAATGTGCTGGTGTACCACGATGTTCCAGATGCCCCTCTGGAACACGCCACCGACAATGTTTTTTATTCGGTGTTCAAATACTCTTCCATTGGGATGGCCCTGGTGGGCATTGATGGGAAGTGGCTGCAGGTCAACGATGCCCTCTGCGACCTCCTGAAATACTCCCGCGATGAACTGCTGAACATGTCCTTCCAGGAGGTCACCCACCCCGAGGATGTCAAAGAAGACCTCAATTACCTGCAACTCCTGCTGGACCGCAAAATCGAGACCTACCAGCTGCTCAAACGCTACATCACCCGTGAAGGAAAAGTGCTGTGGGCACAGCTGAATGTCTCCCTGATCTGGCGCAGGGACGGCACCCCCCGTTTCCTGGTGGCCCAGATTCAGGACCAGACCGAAAGCATCCAGTACCGCGACCACCTGGAAAAACTCAATTACGACCTGGAAGAAGCCCAGAAAACCGCCCGCATCGCCACCTTCCTGATTGACCTGCAGGCCCACACCATCACCTTCTCCAAAAGCGTGCGGGAACTGGTCAGCCACTGGAAAGGCACCATGCGTTTCCGTTCCCTGCAGCAGGACCTCAGCGCCGAACAGTACGAGGCTTTCCTGAACTGGATCAGCCGTTGCCAGGACTCCCTCAAACCAGAAGACCTGGAAGTGCACCTGACCGGTTTTGTGAACGCCAGCCTGCTGTTCAAAGGCCGTCTGGACCAGCACGACCACAACAGGATTCTCGGGGTGGTGCAGAGGTAAGATCCCCGTCTTTTTTGGGTGGGCGTCTGAGGTTGCTGGGGGCCAGATCCCCCTGCGCTTCACTTCGTTTGGCGCTGTCCCCCGTCAGCGACAGGCAGGGGGATTTAAACCCTCAGTGCCCCCAAACGCCCACCCCAGAACCCAGCAAAAAGTCCCCCTTCGCTGAAAGGGGGACCGTGCGTTTACAGGGGGATCTACTGCACCTGCACCCGGTACAGGAAGTATCCAGACTGGCTGGGTTTGACCACCGTTCCACCTCCGCAGATGAAGTTCAGGTTGACGGTGATGGTGGTGGCGTTTTCTGCAGCCAGATCGAAACTGGTGCCGGTGGGGCAGAAAACGCGAACTTCTGCGGTGCCGAAGACATCTGCGACCACTTTGGTTTCGTTGGGCACCGGGTCAGACAGGATCACCTGTGAGACGTTGGCGAGGCCCAGGTTGGTGTAGCTGATGCGGTATTCCAGAACCTGCCCCACGGTGGCCGGGGCGGTGCTGCTGAAAGAGCCGCCTGTGGTGACGTTGCGCACCTCTTTGGTGAGTTTCAGCTGACCGCCAGTTGCGCTCTGGATGGTGGTGGTGTCTTTCACGGTCACCAGATCAGTGACGGAAGGGCCGGTCCACAGCAGGCTGGCTTTGAAGTCTGCAGCGTCCTTGGTGCCTGCGGGCAGGTTGGAGGGAACCAGCACCCGCACCAGGATGGGGCAACTGGACAGGCTGCCGTCTGTGTCTCTGGGCCAGGTGGCGTTCACAGTGAGCAGGCTCACGGCCACGTTTTTCTCTGCGGCAGACACGGTGCCGTCGCAGTTGAGGTCAGGGTAGAACTGGTACTTGAGGGCTCCGGTCATGCTGAAGGTCACAGTCCCGAGGGTGCCGGGCTGGTATTCGTGCAGGTATTCGATGGTGCTGGGGCTGAAGGCCTGCTGGCTCTGGTTGGTTTTCAGAACGCTTGAGCGCACCACCCCGAAATTCAGGCTGTCCTGGGCGTTCCCCAGAGCAAGGGTCAGGGTGCGTCTGGAGGCGTTGGCATCCGAGAAACTGCTGGCCAGGGACACCGAGGCATTTGCCAGGTTGGTTCCGGTGGCAGGTCGTTCTGGGTGGCTGATGGTGACGGCGGTGCCTGCATAGGCGGTGCCCAGGTACAGGATGTATTTTCCGGTGGCATCGGTCAGCACGTCTTTGGTGTTGCTGCCGCTGGTGGCGGTCACTTTGATGCCGCTCATGCCCAACTCCTGCCCGTCCTGGATGGCATTGTTGGCGGTTCCTGCAGTTCTGCCATCGTCGCGGAACACGGTTCCTGAGAAGCGGATGCCCTTGAAGAACCCGAAGTTCACATCGGTGACGTCTGCCCCGTTGATGGTGGCGGCCACGCTGGAAGGGTTGGGGCTGACGGTGATGAAGCCAGAGGGAACCACAGGACTGGTGCCTGCTGCACTGCTGGTCACAATCACGGTGTAGCTTCCGGGGGGCAGGGCGGTGAAGCTGTACAGTCCCGTGCCTGCATTGACCGTGAAGGTCTTGTAGACGGCGCTGTTCTGCAGCAGGTTCACATAAACGGTGCTGCCGCTGGCCCAGTTTTCCGGGTTGGTCTTGACGCGGTTGGTGTCCACGTCTTCGTACACGCCGCCCGAGAGGGTGCGTCCGGCAATGATCTGCTGGTTGGCACTGAATTCCGAGGTGCCGTAAGTCGCCAGGGTGGTGGTGAGGGTCACGCTGTCTGCAACAGTCACACCAGACACCGTGAAGAAGCAATTGAAGGTGCCGTTGGAGGCGGTGGTGCAGGTGCCCAGGTATTTGGAGGCCTCACCGTGGCCCACCGAGAGGCCGTCTCCGACCTCAATGGCACCGTTCTGGTTGGCTGGGCTGTTGTCGGTCAGGAAGGCTTCAATGGTGAAGGTCCCAGATACAGGGGTGGCAGCCTTGCCCACCTGCCCTTTGATTTCCAGACTGGTTCCGGTCAGCACTGCGTAGGTGAGGGTGGGGTAGTCGATGGCCTGGTTGCCTGCGGCGGCAGTGTAGATGCTGTCGTTGGGTGTGACCCCATCGCCGATGGATTGGTTGGTGCTGTCAAACCTCAGGTCGATGCCCAGGTTGCTGTTGTCGTAGATCAGGTTCTGGGTCAGGGTGTTGTTGCTGACCCCACCCGCAATGAGCACCCCGGTGCCCAGGTTGTTGGTGATCAGGTTCTGAGAGAGGGTGTTGCCGCTGGAAAGCAGGCGCACCCCGGCCAGAATGCCGGTCTGGTCCTGCACGTTGTTGGTGATGGTGTTCTGGGAAAGGGTGGCAGTGCCCGACAGAATCCCCACACCTGACCCGTGGTTGCTGGCCACCCGGTTCTGGCTGAAAGTGATGACTCCACTGCCTGCCTGCCGGACTGCAGGAACTGCAGGGAATTCGATGTTGCTGTTCTGGATTTCATTTCCGGTGAACGTTCCTGCAGAAGTTCCGTTCAGATAGATGCTGTATCCGCCAGAGTAGGCAAACAGGTTGTTGACCACACTGAGGCCTGTGGCATTGTTCGCTCCCAGCAGGGCAGAAACGGTGCGGGAACCCACGCCAGGGTCAGAAAGCCCAACAGCAGGGCTGCCAAACACGTTCAATTGCACTGTTGCAGAGGCTGCATTGATCTGCAATGCACCGTTGGGGGTGGTGCTGTCTCCGGCTCCAAAGCCATAAAGCGCAAGGCCACGGATCTGGTTGCTGGTTCCGGTCACAATCAGACCGGAGTTCAGGCTTCTGGCCCCAGAAATTCTGACCTCTGGGCCAGGAATCTGGTTGAAGGTCACGCTGGTGCTGCCCACGGTGCCTCCGGTGCCCAGAGACACACTGTTGGTGTTCCCGATGTTGATGGTCTGGGTGGTGGCGTCCAGTGAGGTGCTGGGACCGCTCATGGTCTGGGCGGCGGTCAGGTTGATCACGCCCACCCCACTGGTGAGCTGTGCAGCGGGAATCATGAAGATGCTGTTTTCCACCCCTGCAGGCAGGGATTCCGTCACTCCAGCGCTGCTCAGGCGGTTTCCGACCTGGGCCAGGCTGCTTTCATCGCCCAGGGCGTTGGAGTTGGTGATGAACTGGGCCAGTGAACCCTGACCCGAAGCATTGGTGTTCACAATGGTGTCGAAGTTGTACCCGAAGTCGATGTTCTGGATGGTGTAGTTGGTGACGGTCACCGTGGCCACCGACTGGGCGGTCTGGGTGCTGGTGGTCAGGCTGGCCAGGGTGGCACTGGTGGTGTTGCTGGGTGCGTCCACCTTGCTGGGGTCTTCGCCGCCTACCTTGTTGGTGACTGCCGTGACCGTGGTGCCAGAGGCGTTGGTGCGGTAGGTCTGCACGGGCAGGAGTCCAGACACATAACCACTGCGTGGACTGGTGACGGTGCTGCTGACACACCTGAACGTGTATGTCCCTGCTGGCACACTGATGAAGTAATCTCCGGCACCACTGGTGGTGGTGGAAGATACGAAGTTCCCGGAACTGTCGTAGACTTCAATGCGGGCATTGCCGCGACCAGAGATGCCCCCGACGGTGGTGTTGCGTCCGGCCCCTCCGCCGTAATTCATGTCGGTGAAGACCTTGCCTGAAAGTTCGTAAGACAGACCTCCACCCACCTGCACCACCACCGAGGCACTGCCCGAAGCAATGGAGTAGCTCTGGTTGCTGATCAGGGTGTTGTAATCGATGGTGGCCCGGTTGTAGATGTAGGTTCCGATGGCAACCCCTGCTCCAATGGTCACCCTGAAGCGGATTTCGGTGGTGTCGTTCTGGTTGAAAGTTCCCCCGATGCTGCTGTTGGCCCCGGTCCCGGACCTGACCCGGATGCAGTTGGCGCTGTTGCAGAAAGCCCCATATTCGCCCCGATCGTCTGCGTTGGCATCGGTGACGGTCACACCATCGATCTTCAGGCTGCCCGGCACATAGACGGTGTTGTCCGGGATGGCATCTGAGAGGGTGACGTTGGTGGCCTGACCCAGCCCTTCGTTTTTCAGGTTGATCACGTATTCCAGCTGATCGCTGGCGGTGATCACCCCTCCGTTGACATCAATCACCCCTTTGGTGGTCTTCATGTCAGGCTGGTAGATGTCCGTCGAGAAGGTCACCACCCCAGGGAAGTACTGGTCTCCTGAGCTGGTGAATTTCAGGTAAGCTGTTCGGTTGCCGTTTTTGATGGGGTTGCCGGTGCCAGACATGGTGAAGAAATCCACATCCACCCCCAGGTTGTTCAGGTAATTGGGGTTCTTGGCACTGAAGGTGACCCCACCGCGGCTGATGGTGCTGTTGAAGGAGTTGTCAGAGGGGTTCTGGGCATCGGAGAGCACCGTGAAGGTGGTGTTGTCGTTGCTCAGGCTCAGGGTGTCCCCGGTGAGACCATAATCCCCTTCGTAGGCCATCACGCCCACTTCGGTGTTGACGGTGCCCTGCAGGGGGGTGGTGAAGCCCGTCACCGAAATGGTGGAGGTGCTGTTGTTGATGTTCACGTAACCGTCAAAAACAGTGAGGTTGCGGGGTTGCAGCTGTGCCGGGTCACGGTACACCACCACCAGACCCCACACGGCGTAGGTGTTGGTGGTGGTGTTGCCCACACTGGCCCGCACCCCACCCACCGTGTAGGTGCCTGAGCCGTAGGTTCTGAGCTGGGTGGTGACATCGGCAAACGACTGGTAGTCTGCGCCAGTGGCGTCCGTCTGGGCTGAGGTCAGGGTGCTGTAACTCCCCCCAGGAGGTTTGAAACGGACCTGTCGGCGGTCGGTGCTGTCGGTGGTGACGCTGTCACGGGCAGACCAGTAAATCCCGGCCCACAGCACGGTGGCGTTGGTGGGCAGGGTCAGGGTGGCCGTGGAGGAGTTGTTAAAGGCAGGGGTGTCGGTGGCATCCACGTCCACATAAGCACTGCCGTGGTTGTTGTTGTTGTTGTCTGCCAGAACGGCAGCCGAGCGGGTCAGGGCAGCAGCACAGGTGGCCTGACCCGTGGCCCCGGCAGCCGTTGAACAGGTCATCAGGGTGTTGCCGATCACCTGGATGTTCCCGGTGTCGGTGGCGTTGTAGCGGGGCGTGAAGCTGCGGATCACCTGGGCATTGGCAACCTGCAACACCAGGGCCAGCAGCAGCAATAAGGGAAGAAGGAATCTGCGCATCATTTGTCCTCTGATTTGAAGCTGTTTTCATCCAGCAGGAAGTCCAGTCTGAAGTAAAATCCTGCCTGACTGTCGATGGGGGCAATTCCAGTAAAGCCCTGGGGATTGTAGCCGATTGTGGCCCACACCCCATTCCACACGTTCACGCTGCCTTCAATGCCATACCCGAAAGCCTGGGTGTTGTTGAAGGGCTGGTCCAGGTAGCGCACCACGGCCCCCAGAGCCAGCCAGTCGGTGATGTACCAGTTGGCACCCACCAGGCCCTGCACGGTAAAAGCGTCTGCATCATCCAGCAGGTAGCGTGCGTCCAGCTGTCCACGGATCTGGTAGGAGGGCTGCACGTAGTTGCCTGCAATGTGCGCCCCAAACTGGGCATTGCCACGGGCCAGGGTGCCATCCGAGTAATTCAGTGCCCCCAGCAGGGAAGCGCTGTTCATGCGGCCTGCAAAATTCACATTCAGGCGGGTGCCCAGTCCATCGTTGCCGAACTCTTTGAGGCCATCGAACCCCAGGGTCCACTGGTCGTCCAGTCTTCCGGTGGCGGTGGCCCGCAAGGAGAACTTGCTGCTGCTTCCAGAGTTGGCGTAATCCAGACCCAGGGTGCTGTTGAAGTTTTTCACGCTGTACTTGAGGGTGCTGCCTGCCCCGAAGGTGAGCTGGTCTTTTGCCAGGTCGTCTGCTGCATTTCCTTTGAGGTCCACACTCCAGCGGTCATCGAGCTGGTAGGTGGTGTTGGCACTCAGGCGGGCACGGTTGCCTTCTCCAGAGCTGTTGGGCAGCTCATAGCCAATGCTGTAATTGGTGTTCCCCAGGCTGCTCTCCATCCCGATGAAGGCGGTGTTGTTGCCGCCCCAGGTGTACTCATCTCTGAAAACCGCACTGGTGTTCTGGTCGATCTGGTAGGAGGCCTTGAAGGTGGTGATGTTGGGGACACTGGAGGCCAGGTTGATCTGCTGGTCCAGAGACACTTTCCAGGGGTCCTGCTCGTAAGCTGCGCCCAGGAAAACACTGTAGGTGTTCTTCTCCCCAAAGCTTCTGCCCAGCCGCACCGAGGCGCTGAAAGGCTCCTCACTGTACTGCACCCCGGTTCTGACGCTGGCATTGTCCACGCCACTGAAGGTGTCGTAGTCGGCCTGACCCAGCCACGCCCAGTGCGGATCAAAACGGTAGCTGGCTTGCAGGTTCAGGTGCATGCCGTCTTGCTGTTTGTCCAGCCCCTGGTAGCCTTTGCTTTGCACGCCCCCTTTGAGGGAGACGTTCCAGGGCTGGCTGTTGATGCTGGCACTGGCTTCAGAGCGGTAGCCTTTGAGGTCGGTGCTGGCCTGGAAATCCACTTTGGAGGTGTCGGTTTTGGTGGTGAAGACCACGGTGGCGGTGGTGCTCTCGGGCAGGCGCACTGCAGCAAGTTTCAATTCGCTGCTGTCGGTTTTGCTGCTGACCTGTGCTCCCCAGGCGGCAAACTCTGCGGTGTCGCCCTCGATGGTGTAGGTGACCCGGATGCGCACATGGTTGAGGTCCTGGTCCAGTCCGGTCAGGGGCTGCCCGAATTCGATGATGCCGTGGGTGTAGTCCATCACGTAATCGATGCCGTAAGTCAGCACCTTGATGATGTCTTCCCCCTGAACGGTGGTGATCATCTCCACGCGTTCGCTGGAGGTGTTGATCTGGCCGTCGGGCAGGGCGTAGGTTCTGGAACCCACCGGAATGATGGTGAAGTTGCGGGTGTGGCTGGGCATCAGGCCCACAAAACCAGAGAGCTGGTCCACCTGGGGGGTGTCTTTGCTCATGTCAGCGGTCTGGCCACTCAGGTACACGTGGTTCTGCGGAATGGGCAGGGCGTCCACGGGCACTGGGCCTTCCCGGTAAGCCAGTTTGAAATCGGGATGGTCGTACTGGAAAGCCACCGGGGTGTCTCCGTACAGGGGCTGGTCTTCGATGCTGGAGTCGCCACGCAGGGCAAAGTTCTGTGGGGTGGTGGTTTTTTCCAGACCGCTGCTGTTGATGGCCAGTTGCAGTTGCCCATCTCCCAGAGGGGTTTCCAGGTAGGCAGCGCCTTTGCCCTGCACATTGAAAGGGAAGAGGTGCGCGGTGATGCTGGCCAGCCCCACCCCCACCTGACGGGTGCTGAATTGCAGGGGCACTTCCAGCATCTGGTTGAGCTGGTCCATCTTGAGGGTCAGGTTCAGGGGGCGGGTGCTGGTGGTGGGACGCAGTTCCAGCAGGGCCTCGCCGTCCACCATGCGGATCTGGTAACCGCCTTCAAAGGGGTTCACGTCGGGCTGGTTGGGTTCCAGGCTGGTCAGCACATCCACAAAGCCTTCACCGCTGGGGAGGCCGTTTGCGTCGCGGGCCACCACCTTCATGCGGATGGGGGTCACGCCATCTGCCAGGTTCTGCACAGGCTCAACGGTCAGTTTGACCGGAGCGCTGGCCAGGAACACTTCAATCTGCTCCTGCCCGATGGTGAGGGTGTTTTTGCCTTTTTTCAGTGGAAGCCCGATGTATTCGAAGGTGGAGATGCCCAGATCCGGGTCCAGGCTTCTGAGGCCGATGGTGG
Source organism: Deinococcus roseus (assembly GCF_014646895.1). Taxonomy (NCBI): domain Bacteria; kingdom Thermotogati; phylum Deinococcota; class Deinococci; order Deinococcales; family Deinococcaceae; genus Deinococcus; species Deinococcus roseus. The sequence goes on along the minus strand of NZ_BMOD01000029.1, from coordinate 21,585 downwards.
ATTCATCCACGGGTTCACCGTTGACCAGCAGGGTTTCGCTGCTGTCTGCAGGCAACTGGATTTTCACCGAGATGCGGTCCCGGTTGCGGAACACCGTTCCAGCCAGGGGCAATTTGATGGCTCCGGCATTTTCGGTGCGGGCCAGAATGGGTTTGGCGTACTGGTAATCTGCGAGGTGAAACACCCCGGTGAGCACTTCAGGTTCCCGGTTGTCCACCAGGGCCACCACTGCAGGTTCTGCCACCCCATCCAGGGGTTTCTGGTGGACGACGCGGTATCCCAGGGTGCCGTTTTGCACGGCCTGCACTTTCCAGTACAGCACCCCGTCATTTCCAATCAGCGGATCGGGCAGGGTTTCACCGTTCAGGGTGCTGCTGCCCGCCACGTATTCGCTGCCTTCAGGGAGGGTATGGGCCAGAACCAGTTCCTTCGCGGTGCTGTTCTGGCTGAAAGGCAGTTGAAAGTCACTCTCGCGGGTGAGGGTGTACACGTTGGCAATCTCGGTGGTGAGTTCCACTGGAGTGGCCACAACGGTGTCCCCCATGAACGCCGTGAAAGTCTGGCTGGTGCTGCCTGGTTTGGTGAACAGGGCATCGAATTCCAGGGTGCCTTCCTCGAAAGACTCCAGGTTGACCAGCTGGGTTTCTTCTTCAGACAGCTTCACGGTGTCGGCGTGCTTGCCTTCCAGACGGAAAGACAGCGGTCTGGGCAGGGGGTTTTTGATGGTGAGGGTGTAGGTGGCGTGCTCTCCCATCTTGATGTTGTCTTTGCTCAATTCCAGCTTGAAATCAATCAGGGCGCGGGTGACAGGCACACTCTGCACCTGTTCTCCAGCTTCACTGGTCAGGACGCTTCTGAGGGCACCGGTGGCAGCAGCCCCGTACGCCACCTCGGCCAGAAACACATGCGAGGTTTCCTGACCGGGTTCCAGGGTTCCACTGAAATCCACCTCGGAGAGGGGCTTCAAAAAATCCCCCAGGTCGTTTTTCAGGGTGTAGTGTGCGGTGCGGGTTCCAGTGTTCTTCAGGCTGACCCGGATGGTTTGCTGTTCTCCGGGGAGCGCTGGAGACTGGATGCCAGAAACATCCATTTCCAGGTTGGGCTGGTTGATGCCAATCACCGTTTCGGTGCGGCTGTCTCCGTTGCTGCTTTTCAGCAGCGTGCGGTACATCACCCGACCAGGAGCATCGCTGTGCACTTTCACGGGCACCATGAAGGTTTTGCTTTCTCCAGCGTTCAGAGACAGCTTTTCATCCAGTTTGTCTGCAGTGATGCCGGTGTCGGTCAGGCCCTGCAGGGTCATCTCGCCACTGGGTGCAGTGCCTGCGTTTTTCACCGTCACCTTGACGGTCATTTCGCTGCCAGGGTCCACCAGAGGGCTGGATGGAACCACGTCCACCTGAATCAGGGAACTGTCGAACACCGTGACCTGCTTGCTGGCCTGCTGGTTGAAAGGGCTGAGCTGTGCAGTGGCGGTGGCGGCTCCAGATCTGGAGGCATTGGCATTCACCACCAGTTCTGCAGCACGTCCTTTGCTGATGGGCCGGGTGACTTCCAGGGCATCCTGAGAGGTGAACCCCTCGGGCAACTGGATGGACAGGGTGGCGGGGATCAGGCTCTCGAAGTCGGTGGTGGCCACGGCCTTGAAGACAAAGGTGTCGGACAGGCTGCCAGCGTCTTTTTCCACCTCCAGCGTCACATGGGTCTGGGGCACGAAGGCCAGTTGCACAATCTTGTTTTCGCCTGCCTGCGCACTGACGGCTCCGGGCGCGTTCACGGTGGTGCCGGGAAGCGCTGGGACCTTCACCTCCACCTGTCCTTTTTTCACCAGATAAACAGCGCCGTGGGCAGGAATCAACTTGCTTTCGCCGTTCAGGATGCCCTGCACGCCCACATCCCGCTGCTCATCGGGCAAAGACAGGAAAGCTGCAACGCTCACAAAAGCGGGGGTGTCATTGGTGATGGGATACAGATCCAGGGTTTCCCCGGTCAGGCTGGCTTTCAGCACACTGGGATCCGTGTCCACTTCGGTCTGGCGGCCTGAAATCAGGTAAGGGGCGTTGTCCGGGTTGAGGGGCAAATCCACGGGCAGTTGCAGCACCTGGGTGTTGCCGTTCTTGTCAGTCACCTGCAAGGTGGTGTCCACACCAGAGAGGCCTTCAAGTTTCAGGTGGGCAATGGTCTTCAGGTCATCCAGCAGCATCAGCGGCTGGAAGTGGTCGTTTGACAGGGCAAAGGTCAGGGCAGGGAAAACCACATGGCCCTGAGAAACCCGCCACTGTCCGCTGTGCGCAATGCCTTCAATGGGGTGTTTGCCCGGTTTGAGGGGGCCATCAAAAACAGTTGTCCATTGGGGGGTCAGATCAAATGCCTGACCCTCGAAACGGGCCTGTCCTTCAGGGCCCTTGCTTTGCAATTTGACGGTGCCATCCTGATCAAGCACCACCGTCGCCTGATCTGCACTCCAGTTTGCTTCGCCAGAAGAAAACTCGGGCAATACAACCCGAGCGGCAAAGGACATGGAAGTCAGTAAGAAGGTCAGAGAGGTCAGCAGGCGTTTCATTTCACATTCCACGATACCTGAGGGTCTGTTACGATGCTCTCGCCAGCCATTGTTAAGAGGAATTCATACTGCAGGGTGTGCTCACCGGCGCTCAGGTTCTGGTCGGTCAGGGTGTTCTGGCCGGTCAGCAACTGGGCGTTTTTGGGCAGCAGGTCTTCCAGCAGGAAGTCTTCCAGTGCATCCTTGGCAGTCACTTTCAGTGTCACAGTGTATCTTCCTTCCTGGCCACGGGTCACGGTCTTGCTGACCGACACGGGACCAAAATTCAGGCGGGTGGAACGCAGGGCTTCGGTTCTGGCTTTGGCGGCCAGCAGGGGGAAATCCAGGGTGCCCAGGGCGTAGATCATCGAAGACTGGGTGCCACGCTGACCGCCGTCCTGGGGGGTGGCTCTGGGGGCGTAGGTCACCGAGTTGGGATCGAGGCGCACGGCCCACACTCCGGGTTCCAGACCATCAAAGCTGTAGCGTCCCAGTTTGTCGGTGAGCACCATGCGGCCTCCGGCCAGAATCACACGGGCTTTCTCGATGGGTTTGTCCACTTCGGGTTCAAAGGTGCCGTTGTCGTTGCTGTCCAGGTACACCCGGCCCACCAGGGTGGCGATGGGTCTGGCCATGGCCCCCACCACTTTGGCGGTGGCAACCGCGGTGGAACTCATGGCGATCACGGTGGCCTGGGTGCTGCTCATGCCCATGGCGGTGAACAGGGCGGTGTTCTCAATTTTCTCGGCAGTGTCGGGACCCACGCGGGTGTTGAAGGTGACGTTCATGACATCACCAGATTTCATGCCGGGGAGGCCGGTCCAGGTGAGCTTCTGGCCTTGCACTTCTGGGTCTTTGAAGGCCACGCCGTTCACTCTGGTGCTTCCTGCGATGTAGCTCAGGCCACGGGGCAGGTCGTCCACAATCTTCACTTCGGAGAGGTCGCCGGTGGTGCTCTTGTTGGTGGCGGTCAGTTTCCAGCCGAGCTGGTCTCCGATCATCACCTGGTCCTGCAGGGCCGCCTTGGCAAACAGGATGCCAGAGGACCACACGCCCAGCTTCACTTCGTTGGAGAGTTTGTTCTTGATTTCATCGCTGGTCAGACCGAAGGTGTTGCGCAGGATGCTGCCATCTGCCAGGTCGTTCTTCAGTTTGACGGTGATCTGAATGTTGTTTTTACCGGGTTGCAGGGTGCCCAGGTCCCAGGCCAGAGCAGTCTGGTTCTCAGGGAGGCTGGTGTTGCTGCTGGGGGTCACGCTGGCACTTACAAACTCCAGACCGCTGATCAATGTGTCAGAGATGCGAACGTTGTGCAGGTCGGTTCCGGTGGTGTTGTTGTACTCCAGCACGTAGGTGACGTTCTCGCCCGCCAGGTAAGGACCGAACAGGGGAGCCGTGCCTCTGGCATCCTTGATGCGCTTGGTCAGCACCACCAGGTCACCGGAAACCAGGTTCAGTTTGACGGTGTCCCAGGTCTGGTTCACAGGGCCGTGGGCAGAGGTGGCGGTCAGCACAAAATCGGCGGTGGTGTTGGTGGCGTCTCCGGTGTGCTCGTAGCAGACCCAGTAGGTCAGGGCTTCACGGGCTTTCAGGTGGATGGGCTGGGCCAGGGGCAGGCGGAAAAGGTCCAGGAACACAGCCTTCCAGTTGCTGCTGGGCAGTTCGGCGCTCAGGGTGTAATCGTCGTCGCTGTTGGCGGGGTTCAGCAGGGTGTGCTCGAAGCACATCTCTGCATCAGGGGTGTTGATTTCCTGCTCCTGGCGGTCTGAAGCAGAGCCTTCAGGGGCTTCGGGATCGCCCACAGGACCCAGGGCCACACCGTACTCGGCGGCAATTTCGGTCTGGGCTTTGGCTTCCACGCTCAGGTGGGCATCGTTCAGGCTGTCTGCCGTGGCAGTCGCGATGTTCTCGCGGCTGCCAGCCAGGGCCAGTTCGTCGGCTTTCAGCTGGAATTCCAGGGAGGCCTGCTCCATGGGGGCCAGTTCGGTCAGGGTGGCGGAAATCTGCCCGTCTGTTTCCTTGACTTCAGGGTTGCTGGTCAGGGCCTTCAGGGAGCCAGGAACGTAACTGAAACCTGCCAGAGAGAGCTGGTTCAGGTTGTCCTCGATGTCCAGCCCTTTCAGGTAGGTGTTTCCGGTGTTTTTAACGGTGAGGTTCACCGTGACGGTTTCTCCAGCTTTCACCAGGGCAGGGGTCATGGTCTTGGTGAGGGCCATGCTGCTCTGGGTGTTCAGTTTGATCTGAAAGACGTTGTTGTCGTCTTTGCTGCCATCCGCACAGCTCGCGGAGGGGTCCAGAAAAGTGTCGCTGCTGGCGGATTTGGGAACCGAAAAGGTCATCAGCAGTCTGACGGCATCATTCATGCTCACATCATGGCTGTTCTTCTCAATGTCAGCGCTGTCCAGCTGACCGTTTTCGTTCACATCCAGGTAGAACTTCACGTTTTCTGGGGTCCAGGTGGGGTTGAACTGCACCCAGGAAAGGGCGTAGGTGCTGTTCTCGTTGCCACTGTTTCTCAGGGTGAGGGGCACCACCACTTTGCTGCCGGCCAGAACTTCAAACACCTGACCCGGATGGCTGAGGTCGCCGTCTGGAGTCAGGGTGGGTTTGCACACTGCGGTGATGATGGTGTTGACTGCGTTGCTGAGGGTGGTTTCGCCATCTCCGACCACAATGGCCTGGTTGATCAGGGTGGTTCCGGAGGGGGTGATCGCCAGTGCAGAACCGAGGCTCAGGAAGGAGATTGTGGAGAGCAGAATGTTTTTCACCTGAAACCTCGATTCTTTGAAAATGGCGTCACTTTGACAGGAGAGAGGCAGGGTGGAGGGTTCCACCCTGCCGTGTGGAATTACTGGACTTTGACTTTGAAGATCACGCTGACGGTGGCGCTGGGGGCCAGGTAGTCGGTGTTGGTGATGGTGCCGTCGCCGTTGGTGTCGAAGGCCACGAAGACGGTGCGGTTGCTTCCCCATTCAGCGGCACTGATCACGCCGTCGCTGTTGGCATCGGCAGTGGCCCAGGTGACCCAGGTGGCTCCGCCGTCTCTGGAAACCAGCACCTTGTTCTTGGCGATGGTGGCGGTGTCGATGTCCAGGCTCAGGAAGTCGGTGTAGTTGGGGGTGGGGTCAGACACGATCACCTTGCTGATGGGCTGGGTGCCGATGTTCTGAGAGCTGATGGTGTAGGTGAGGGTGTCGCCGGGTTTGGCGGTGCCCTTGTCCACCACTTTGCTGACTTTCAGGTTGCCCCCGATCACGGTGGTGGTGTCGTTGGCGGTGACGGTGGCGTCCTGGGTGTAGCTGGCCAGCACGGTGTTGTTGTAGTCCACTCCGGCGGTGACGGCCAGGGTTTCAGCGGTGCCGATGGCGGTGCCTGCGGGAACAATCACCCGGACCACGATGGTCTTGTTGGTGCCAGCGGCCAGCAGGAAGGGATCGGGGTTGACTGCGAAGGTGGTACCGCCGTCGGTGGAGATCAGGTAGGTGAAGCCCTTGCCGCTGGTCATGGAAGCCACATCGATGATCGCCGAGGCATTGCCGGTGTTGGTGACGGTGTGGGTGTACTCGATGGTGCCAGGAGCGCCCACGGTTCCGCTGCGGTCAGGCAGCAGCTGCACGCTGTTCACGGCATTCACGTTCACAGGGAAGGTCATGGTGTCGGAGAGGCCAGCGCTGCTGTTGCTGCTCACCACCACAGGGATGTTGTCCACACCGGGCACGTCGCCGTAAGGAGGGGTCAGCACGACCACATACTTGGTGGTGGTGGCAGGGTTCATGATGGGGGTGGAGTTCACAGCCACGCCCACTTCACCAGCGTCCACCACACCGTTGCTGTTGGTATCGTTCCACTGGTAGATGGTGGCGGTGTAGCCGGGGAAAGCAGTGAGGTTGGGGGTGAGGTTGTAGGTGTCGTTCTGCTGGCCGTTGTTGGTGACAGAGAAGCCGTAGGTCACGCTTGCGCCAGGGTTCACATTCTGGGTGGGGGCGGTGTCGTTGGCAGGATCGGCGTCTGCACCGTTGGTGGGGGTGGCATCGGCGTCCATGGCGTAACCGGACTGGATGGCGGTGCCCTGCAGGGTCACGGAGTCCACACCATCGTTCAGGGTTGCGTCGTTTCCGGAGGGGTTGCCCACGCTGGTGGCGGTCAGTTTCAGGCTGGGAACATTGCCCACGGTGGCGCTGGTGGGCACCTGGCACTTCACCACGATGTCCTGGGTTGCACCGCTGGCCAGAGGACCGAAGGTGTTGGGCAGGGGGGTGATGCCGTCGGCGTAGTACAGCAGGCAGTTCTGCAGGTCAGACAGGCCAGAGAGGGCCAGGGTGAAGCTGTCAGAGATGTTGCCGTTGTTGGTGACTTTGACGTTGAAGGTCAGCACGCTGCCCTGGTACACGGTGCCAGCAGCGGTGATGGTGTCTCCGGTCAGACCGTCGGTGGCCTTGCCACTGCCGTTGTCTTTACCAGCTGCGATGGCGTAGATGGTGGAGATGGTGTTGGTGGTCTGGTTGGAGGTGAAGTTGTCGGTTCCACCATCGTTGTCGATGTCAACGGTCAGGGTACCGGTGTTGTTGATGTTGGTGTTGGCAGGGATGGCGGTGGCGGCGTTGCCGTCGGTGACCGTGACGCGGAAGTCCAGGGAGTACTGGGCGGTCTGGGGGAAGAAGCCAGGAGCGGTGGCGTGGTTGACGTTCTCGATCAGCAGGCCCACACGGGTGGCGCTGGCAGAGATGGTGGTGGTCCAGGCGCTTCCCACGTAGTAGTACACGGTGACGGCCCCGGCCCCGGCGCTGGCGTTGGGGGTGTAGGTGGTGTCCAGCACGGTGTTGGTGGGCAGGGTGTCAGAGATGAAGATGCCGTTTTTGCCAGGGATCACGTTGGCCACGGAAGCGGCTGCGCTGCCCCCGTTGTTGGTGCCTTTCAGGGTGTAGACGATGGTGTCGCCTTCCTTGATGTAGGTGGGGCCACTGGCGGTTTTGTTGAAGGTCAGCACGGCCTTGGTGGTGACATTGACACGGACGGTGTTCAGCAGGGCTGCGCCGCTTCCTGCTTCAGCGAAGGAGCCGGAGGCCACGGTGCTGCCGGTGCCGACCAGGTTCAGGTCCACGGTGTTGGTGTTGACCAGGGTGCCGGGGGTGGTGACGGCGGCCACCAGTTTGACCACTTCGTCGGCAGCCAGGCTGATGGAAGAAGCAGTGATTTCGGTTTCACCGCTGTCCACCAGACCGTTCTGGTTGGCATCCAGGTAGAGTTTCTTGCTGGAGAAGTTGCCGCTGTCGCCGGTGAGGTCGTTCATGCTGAAAGACACGGAGATGTTGGCGTTACCGGTGTTGGTGACGGTGTAGGGGAAGTAGACTTCCTGGCCAGCCAGGGCGCTTTTCTGCTGGGCAGGGGTGGCTGCAGCAGTGGCTTCGTCCGGGGTGATGCTGAAAGAAGGCAACTCTTGAACGACCGTGATCACCTGGTTGGAGATGGTGGACTGGGCGCGGCCCTGGTCATCAACGTAGCTGGCAGAGGCAACGTTGCGAATTTCGGTTCCAGCGAGGGTGCCTTTGGCCTGGGCAGCAGCGGCAAGCAGGAGAGCGGTGGAGATCAGCAGTTTCTTGTTCATGGGTCACCTTATCGGACGTTGACGCGAACTTCGAGCGTCTGGGAGGCTTCAGGCTGGATGCTTTTCAGGACCCACTTCACATGGGTGTATTGCTGGGGGGCGATGGTGACTTCTTTTTCAATCTTTTTGCCATTTTCCTCGACCAACACGGTCTTCTTCAGCGGCTCCTTTGCGAAGGTTTTGCCACCGTCTGCGCTGTACTGCAGTTGTGCGCTGTCCAGCTGGGTGGCCGAGTTGGCGAGGTACTGGGTTTGTTCCGGGATGGGCTGGACAATGGAAACATTGCTCAGGGCTTTCTGGGTCACGTTTTGCACTGCAGTGGTCAGAACCAGCAGGTCTTTGGGCTTCACCGAAGTGGGGTTGAGTTTGCGATTCTCCTGAACTTTGCCGTCTTTGGTTTGGGTCGTCACCAGGTAGGTGCTGCTTTTGACCACCAGGGCACTGGTTGTGGCAGAAATCAGCAAAACGGGGACAACCCACAGAGCTGTGAGTGCTTTCATCGTTCCTCCATCAGAACTTGAAGTGAGGTCAGTGTACTAAGGGGTGGGTACCAGGAGTCTTAAAGCGGTTTATTAACAGAAGTTAATACTTTTGCACCGCCCAGCTGAACTGAACCTGAGTGACAGCTTAAGCCTGTTGAGATCACGGGTTTCTTACTTTTTTTGTTCACCAAATAAGTGTGAAATGCTTACAGTTGTGCACAATCTGCAAACCTGCAAGGTTTTTTCAGCTGACTTTAAAGGCCAGTTCGTGGTGCTTTGCAGAGCAGTTTGTGTGCTGCTTTACAGGGTCACGCACCAAAGCTGCAAAAAAACATACACACCTGATCCAGCGGGGCTTCTATGATCAGAAGGTCGATTCACCGCACCCATTCAAACCCAGGAGGTTTTTATGTCTGATCCCAAACACACCGCCCATCAGGAATTTCTGGCCAAAATCAACGACATGCTGAAAGACATCCGTATTGCCATGCTGACCACCCAGCATGAAGGCGGCGAACTTTACAGCCGACCCATGGCCACCCAGGAAGCCCAGTTTGACGGCACCCTTTACTTCATGACCAGCAAAAAATCTGGCAAAATCAGCGATTTGCTCAACTACCCCAAGGTGAACCTTGCCTACAGCCATCCGGGCAAGAACAGCTTTGTCAGCATCTCTGGCCGTGCTGAATTGGTCGATGACCAGAAAAAGATCGATGAACTCTGGAACCCCATCAACGCAGCCTTCTTCCCGGACGGCAAGGATGACCCGGACATCGTGCTGATCAAAGTGGAAGCCGAAAGCGCCGAATACTGGGACAGCCCCAGCAGCAAAATCATCCAGGCCTACAGCTTCATCAAAACCGCCATCACTGGTAACCATGACGATGCAGGCAAGAACGAAAGACAGAAAATCTGATCTCCCAGCTTTTGTAGGGGCGAGGCGTGCCTCGCCCTGTTTTTATTCTGGTTTCACTGTCTCCATCCCAGCACAAAATCTTCCTGCTCACGGGTCTGGATGGTGCCATTCCTGGCTTTTCTGACGGCATCCACAGACGCTTCAGGACGGTAACCATGCAGTTCCTGCAGCAAAATGGCCGCCAGAACCCCGGTGCGTCCCAGTCCACCCACACAATGAATGGTGAAAGTCGCCCCATCCTGATAGAGGGCTTTCAGGTCATCCACAAAAGCCTCAAAGGCATCCAGATCTTCTGGAACACTCAAATCCACAATCGGAAAGTGCAGGTGCTGCATCCCAAGTTGCAGGGCTGCTTCCCTCAGGTCTGCAATGTGCAGCATGTCCAGCTCGAAATCCTCCACCAGGGTGATCAGGTGGGTGGTCTCGTAGGTGTCCCTCAGGCGCAACAGATCGGTTTGCAGGTTCCGGTTGTGCACCGTTCCAGACAGCGCTCCTCTGCCTTTCTTGCCAGGAGCAAAAGTCATGTGAATGCGGGTGCCCGGAACATGGGGGGCCAGAATGGGGTTGTCCTGTGCCATATGGATTCATTTTAAGCTGGTGCATGCTGTTGGATCTGGTTTTCTGAGGGTGGCCGTCAAACCATGAAAAGCAATGGGGCGTACCTCCTGCCTGAAAGCCCTGCTGTACCCTGAACCCATGCATGATCTGTATCAGGAAGAAGTGTTCATTGAAAACAGCTCCGAACAATCCATGTATGTTGAGCTCGAAATGACAGGAACTGTATATGACTTGCAACCTCGACAGGTGCTGAAAGTTCTGGTCACCTATGACCTCCCCAGGCTTCCTGGTGCATCCCATTTTTACGTCCAGTGGTCTTCCAGAGGGCTTACCTATTATGTGGCCAACACAGCGGTGCAATCCCTGCATCTGGTACGGTATACGGTCTGGATCGACGACAAAATTGTGGGCGAATTCGACTGAGACAACAAAAAGGGCGCAGTATGCTGTCTGGTAAAGAACGAGACCAAAAAGGGCGCAGCACGCTGCGCCCCTGCAGAACAATGATGGAATATAACTCAGCTGTGGATCATGCGTTTGTCCACACCCATTGCAGCTTCCTTCACCGCTTCGGAGAGGGTGGGGTGGGCGTGCACGGTGCGGGCCAGGTCTTCTGCGCTTCCACCGAATTCCATCACCGTGACCACTTCGCCGATCAGCTCTGACACGCTGGGGCCAATCATGTGGGCAGCGATCAGGCGGTCGGTTTTGGCATCGGCAATGATCTTCACGAAACCACGGGTGTCGTCGTGGGCCAGTGCGCGACCGTTGGCAATGAACTTGAAGCTGCCGACTTTGTATTCCACGCCTTTGTCTTTCAGTTGCTTCTCGGTGGGTCCCACCCAGGCAATTTCAGGGCTGGTGTAAATCACGCTGGGAACACAGTCGTAGTTCACGTGTCCGGCCTGACCGGCGATCAATTCGGCGCAGGCCACACCCTCATCTTCGGCTTTGTGGGCCAGCATCAGGCCACCCACCACGTCCCCGATGGCGTACACGCCTTTCAGGTTGGTGTGGTAGTGCTCATCGATCTTGATGAAGCCCCGTTCGGTGAGTTCCAGACCCACTTTTGCTGCCCCGAGGTTGTCGGTGTTGGGAATGCGGCCCACAGAGGCGATCAGTTTGTCGCACTCGTAGGTCTGCTCTCCGTTGCCATCGGTGTAGGTCACCACCACTTTGTCGCCCAGGTCTTCCACTCTGGAGATCTTGACGTTCAGAATGATCTTCATGCCCTGTTTCTGGAAGTGACGGAGGGCTTCTTTGGCGATGCCTTCATCGGCAATTTCCAGGAACCCACCTGCTTCCAGTGCAGTCACTTCTGAACCCATCCGACGCCACACGCTGCCCAGTTCCAGACCGATCACACCTGCACCAATCACACCGAGTTTTGCAGGAATCTGGTCCAGACTCAGTGCACCAACGTTGTCCAGGATGTTGCCACCAAACTTGAAGAAAGGCAGCTCGCGGGGTTTGGATCCGGTGGCCAGAATCACGTGCCTGGCTTTCAGTTCCTCTTCTCCGACTTTCACCACCCACTGTTCGCCTTCCTGGCGGTCCAGGGTGCCGTAACCGTGGTAAGCGGTGACCTTGTTCTTCTTGAACAGCATCTGGATGCCGCCCGTCAGCTGTTTGACGATGCTGTCTTTGCGGCCCATCAGTTTGGCAAGATCCAGTTTGACCCCGGAAACCTCAATGCCGTGGTCTGCATATTCATGCTGCACGGCTTCCAGCTTGTGGGTGGAATCCAGCAGGGCTTTGGAGGGAATGCATCCCACATTCAGGCAGGTTCCGCCCAGGGACTGTTTGCCTTCCTTGTTGCTGAAAGCGTCCACACAGGCCACTTTGAAGCCCAGCTGGGCAGCGCGAATGGCAGCCACATAACCACCGGGGCCACCACCAATCACCAGAACATCGTATTCAGACATGGTTCTTCTCCTGAATCCCCCCTTCTGGTGAAGGAGGGATGGTTGAGAGGGGAAGCTTGCTCGCTCAGGGAAATGTCCCCACTCGAAGAGGGGGGACAGCTTCGAGCCTGCGAGAAGCAGGGGGTTTAGAGGCAGAGATCTTACAGATCCAGCAGCAGGCGGGCGGGATCTTCCAGCAGTTTCTTGATGGTCACCAGGAACTGCACAGCTTCGCGTCCGTCGATGATGCGGTGGTCGTAGCTGAGGGCCACGTACATGATGGGGCGAATCACCACCTGTCCGTTTTCGGCCACGGGGCGCTCCACGATGTTGTGCATGCCCAGAATGGCGCTCTGGGGGGCGTTCAGGATGGGGGTGGAGAGCATGCTGCCGAAGGTTCCACCGTTGGTGATGGAGAAGGTGCCTCCGGTCATGTCGTCCAGACCCAGTTTGCCGTTCTTGGCTTTCTGGGCGTATTCACCGATCTGCTTCTCGATGTCTGCGAGGTTGGACTGGTCGGTGTTGCGCAGGATCGGCACCACCAGACCGCGTTCGCTGGCCACGGCAATTCCGATGTCGTAGTAGCCGTGGTAGATGATGTCGTTGCCGTCCACGCTGGCATTGATCACGGGGTAGGCTTTGAGGGCCTCGGTGGCGGCACGCACGAAGAAGCTCATGAAGCCCAGTTTGATGCCGTGCTTCTTCACGAACTCATCCTGGTACTTCTTGCGAAGATCCATGATGGGTTTCATGTCCACTTCGTTGAAGGTGGTCAGGATGGCGGCGGTGTTCTGCACTTCTTTCAGACGCTTGGAGATGGTCTGGCGGATGCGGGTCATGGGCACGCGCTGGTCAGGACGGGCACCAGCGGGCAGATCAATTTGTACAGGGGCCACTTGCACAGGGGTCTGGCTGACAGGTTTGCTGATGTGGGTCAGCACGTCGCCCTTGGTGATGTTGCCTTTGGGACCGGTGGCCTGCACTTCAGCGGGGTTCACACCACTCTCGGCGACCAGTTTGCGCACGGCAGGGGAGAAGTCTCCGCTGGTGGTGTGCACCTGGGTGGGACCCTGGGGCAGTTCGGCCTTGGCACTGTCTTTTTTGGGTTCTTCGGGGGCTGCGGGGGTTGCAGCGGGGGCAGCAGCGGCACTGGCAGCGGTGTCGATTCTGGCAATGACTTCTTCGCTGGTGACGGTGTCGCCTTCATTCTTGAGGGTGTCGGTCAGCACGCCAGCATCCTGGGCGTACACTTCCAGAACCACCTTGTCGGTTTCAATTTCAATCAGGACGTCGCCTTTGGCCACGGCCTGACCTTTCTGTTTCTTCCACCCCAAGAGGGTGCCTTCGCTCACGGACTCTGAAAATACAGGAACTTTTACGTCAACAGTCATGTGTCTGGGTCTCCTTCAGGATCATACCCCGTGCGGGATTGCGGCGGGGCGGCATGAAAAGGGCAGTGGTCTCCCACTGCCCGGGGGCTTCCTTTTTATTTTAATCCCAGGGCGCGCTGGATCACGTCCTGCTGCTCCTGGTTGTGCTTGCTGGTGTAACCCACTGCGGGACTGGCGCTGCGGGGACGGGTCGCGTCCTTCAGGGTCTGTCCGCTTTGCATGCTCTGCTCGATGTCCTCGCGCACGAACATCCAGGCCCCCATGTTGCGGGGTTCTTCCTGGGCCCACACCACTTCTGCTCCGGGGTACTGCTCCAGGATGCCTTTCAGCTGATCGTGGGCAAAGGGGTAGAGTTGTTCGATGCGCACGATGGCGACGTTCTTCAGGCCAGCTTCTTCACGGGCCTTGAACAGTTCAAAGTACAGCTTGCCAGAACACAGCACCACACGGTTGACTTCTTCTTTGACAGCAGCAGTGTCAGGAATGATCTCCTGGAATTTGCCGTTCGTCAGGTCTTCCAGGGAAGACACACACAGGGGGTTTCTGAGCAGGCTCTTGCCGGTCATCACCACCAGGGGTTTGCGGTAGTTGCGGATGATCTGGCGGCGCAGCATGTGGAACACCTGTGCAGGGGTGGAGGGCACCACCACCTGGATGTTGTCCTGGGCGGTCAGCTGCATGAAGCGTTCCAGACGGGCGCTGGAGTGCTCAGGTCCCTGGCCTTCGTAGCCGTGGGGAAGCAGCATCACCAGTCCGGCCAGACGGCCCCATTTGGCTTCGCTGCTCGAGATGAACTGGTCAATCACGGGCTGGGCGCAGTTGGCAAAATCACCGAACTGGGCTTCCCACAGCACCAGCGTAGAAGGATCGGTGGCAGCGTATCCGTACTCGTAGGCCAGCACAGCTTCTTCAGAGAGGGTGGAGTCGATGACTTCCACACGGCCCTGGTTTTCAGACACGTGGGCGAGGGTCAGGTACTCTTCGCCTTCGGGGATGTCCTCGGTGAGCTGGTTGTGCCACACGGCATGGCGGTGGGTGAAGGTTCCGCGTCCAGCGTCTTCACCGCACAGGCGCACGTTGAAGCCCTCGTTCAGCAGGGTGCCGTAAGCGAGGTTTTCGGCCATGCCCCAGTCCAGGGGTTGTTTGCCGTCCACCATGTCGCGGCGGGCTTTGGCCACACGCTCCACACCCCGGTGCAGCTTGAAGCTTTCGGGGATGGTGGTGATGGCCTGCCCCACTTTTTGCAGGCTTTCAGGATCCACGGCTGTGTTGGCGGGTGCCGTCCAGTGGGTGCCCAGCACAGTTTTCCATTGTTTGGAACGCTCTGCATTGAAGTCGGTTTCCACTGCGTCTGCAACGGTGTCGCCTTTTTCCAGGGCAGCACGGTACTCTTCCACATAGGTTTCAGGGTCTTTCTCGGAGATGACTCCTTCCCTGGCCAGCACCTGACCGTACAGCGCACGGGTGCCAGGGTTGGCCTGGATCTTGCGGTACATCATGGGCTGGGTCATGCTGGGATCGTCGCTCTCGTTGTGGCCCAGTTTGCGGTACCCGATCAAATCAATGAAAACATCCTTGTGGAAGGTCTGGCGGTAATCCAGGGCCAGCTCAGAAGCCCACACGCAGGCTTCGGGATCGTCGGCATTGACGTGGAACACCGGAGCATCAATCATCTTGGCAACATCGGTGCAGTAGCGGCTGGTGCGGGCATCCCGCAGGTCGGAGATGGTGAAGCCCACCTGGTTGTTGACCACGATGTGCAGGGTTCCACCCACAGCGAAGCCACGGATGCCAGCCAGGTTGAGGGTCTCAGCCACCACACCTTGCCCTGCCACAGCAGCGTCGCCGTGCAGCACGATGGGAAGCACCGTGGAGCGGCCTTCCACATCGCCCAGACGGGCCTGACGGGCACGCACAGAACCAGCCACCACAGGGTTCACGATTTCCAGGTGGGAGGGGTTGAAGGCCAGGGCCAGGTGCACAGGACCGCCTTCGGTCTGCACGTCACTGGAAAAGCCCATGTGGTATTTCACGTCACCAGCAAAGTCGCTGGAGATGGTTTTCTTGCCATCGAATTCAGCAAAGAGGTCTCTGGGTTTCTTGCCGAAAATGTTGATCAGCACATTCAGACGGCCACGGTGGGCCATCCCGACCACCACATCCTTGACACCCAGTTTGCCTGCACGAAGCACAATGCTGTCCAGCATGGGGATCAGGGTTTCGGTGCCTTCCAGGGAGAAACGTTTCTGACCCACATAACGCACGTGCAGGTAACGCTCCAGACCTTCAGCACTGGTGAGCTTTCTCAGGACGCGCTTTTTGGTGTCTGCACTGAAATTGAAGCGGGCCTTGGCGTCTTCAATGCGCTTTTGCAGCCACTGGCGTTCCTCAGAAGGAATGTACACATATTCATAGCCGATGGACCCGCAGTAGGTTTGCAACAGCTGTCCGCGCACTTCGGCCAGGGTGCCTTTGAAACCGCCATCTTCCACATGGGAAGACAGATCGGCTTCGGTGAGGCCATAAAAGCCCAGCGAAAGCTCTGGAACATCTTCTTCCTTGCGCAGGTTCAGCGGATCGATTTTGGCCCGCAGGTGTCCCAGCAGGCGGTAAGCCGCAATGTAGGCGGAAATGCCGGTGTTGGCCTTGCCTTCTTTGGCCGTGACAGCACTGTGACCATTGAGCCCAGTGAAACGCAGCAGGGGCTTCTGACCGAGGGCCAGGAAGGCTTGCTGCACTGGAGAGTGGGGTGTGTCGGTGGGTGCACCATTGCCCTCAAAAAAACGGCGCCACTCAGGCGCTACCGATGAGGGGTCACCCAGATAATCTTCATACAGGGCTTCCAGGAAACTGGCACTTCCTCCGTACATGATCGTGCTCTCGGCTGACTTCATAACGTCTATAGCATACCCCTCTGACACACGGGGGGAAAAGGTGAAATGCTTGATTTGTCACTGTAACTCTCAGAGTACATACGTTTTTTGCACGACCCTGAAAAGAAAGCCCGGAAATTTGAAGACAGAGGTGCAGAAATTCAAGCCTTACAGCACTTTGCATCCAGCATACAATCGCTCAGCAGCCTGCTCCAGGGTCTCCTGTCCTTTGCAGAAAGCAAAGCGCAAACCTGCAAAGGGACTGACCCCCTGATCGTAAAAAACCCCCATCGGAATGCTGGCCACCCCCACCACTTTGAGCATCCAGTCACAGGCCTGCTGTTCGGTCATGCCCATATGGGAGACATCTGCCACCACAAAGTAACCCCCTTCGGGCCGGGAGATGGGAAAACCTGCTTCCTGCAAGGCAGAGGAGAGGAAATCCCTTTTTTGCACATAATCCTGCTGCACGCTGGCCGAGTAATCAAACGTCTGGGCGGTCTTTAAAGCCAGCATGGTGGCTTGCTGCAAAGGACTGGGGGCACAGAAAGACACCCACTGGTGCACCCCCCGGATGGCTTTTGAGAGGGCTGCACTGGCAAACGCCCAGCCCACCCGCCATCCGGTCACCGCAAAAGTCTTGCCCGCACTGCCCACCGTGATGGTCCGGTCCTGCATCCCTTCCAGCGTGTGAATGCAGGTGTGCGCTGCACCGTAAGTCAGGCGGTCATAGACCTCATCGGAGATCACGTACAGGTCATGCTGGATGGCCAGAGCTGCAATGGCTTGCAATTCCGCCTTTGTGAACACCTTGCCCGTGGGATTGTGGGGGGTGTTCAGGATGATCACCCTGGTTTTCTCGGAGAGGGCAGACTTTAAACCCTCTGCATCCAGCACATAGCTTCCCTCAAATTTGAGGGGCACAAACACCGGAACACCACCTGCCAGTTTCACCTGGGGAGCATACATGTCGTAGGTGGGCTCCAGAATGACCACCTCATCCCCAGGCTGCAAGATGCCCTGCAAGGCACTCTGCACGGCTTCTGTGGCCCCTGCAGTGATGGTCACTTCGGTGGCAGCGTCCAGATTCAGGCCCAGGCGTTTTTTTGCATCCCTCGCCAGTTCTTCACGCAGAGACAGCAAACCTGCCACAGGCACATATTGCTGGGGTCCAGTGAAGGACTGTTGCAAAGCTTCCTGCACAAAGGCTGGAGGGGCATGGTCTGGAAATCCCTGCCCCAGATTCACAGCCCCCAGTTCCAGGGCACGCAGGGTCATCTGGGTGAAAGGGCTGTCTCTGAAGGTCTGCAAAACTGGGTTGAGTTCCCGCATAGAGGGGAGTGTAACACCTGCAGTGACTTCCCTCGCCTCGCTCGTTTACACAGCGCTTACTGGTTCAAATAATGCGACAGCGTCCTGCTGGCCTGATCGATCTGGATGCGGTCCTGCATGCTGAAAATCAATCCATGCCTGAGGTGACGGATGTTGAGCCTCAGGGCGTTGGAGAAGGAGTCCACGCTTTCGAGTTCTTCCCATTTGACGGTCAGGAAGGAAGAAACGCTGTTGAAGACCAGTCTTTTGCTGGTGATCAGCAGTTCCCCGGACGCCTGGGGCCGCATGCCTTCCGTGAACACGTAGTCACTGAGGGGGCTGGACAGGTGATACTGCACCGTGCGAATGATTCTGCATCCGATGTTGTCCAGCAAAGGGTTCTGCTCGGAGAACATGTGCAGGCCTGTGAGCAGCACATGCACTTTTTCATCCGGGGCCAGATAAGCTGGACGATAATCCAGCAAGGGAAGCTTCAGGGGATCCAGGCTTCCTGATGTTTTGCTGCTTTTGATGGAGGTGACATAGCTGTTCAGCTCTGCAGGCAGGGGAGCATCTGGGGGCGCGTCGATGTCCAGGGCAGACTCATCGGCCAGGTCTGTGGCATCGAGGACTGCAACCTCCACAGCTGCAATTTCCACAACTGTCAATTCTGCGGCAGCACCGACGGCCAGTGAAGTTTCCAGTCGGGGTGCAACCGGGGTTTCCAGAAGGGGTTGTTCAATGGTTTTTTTGGAGGTGCTTTTGCGGGTGGCGCGGGTGGGTTTGGCACTGCGGCTGACTTCTGCAGAAAGCAAAACATTGGAGGGAAGGGGAAGGTGCAAAGCAGAGTCATCTGCAGATGGAGGCGCTTCAATCAGCGTTCCATCCACATCTGGCGTTTGGGTTGTTTTTTTACGCGGCATACGACCACCTGACACGGGATGGATTCCCGGGATTGACATGCGTTCACAATGGGTTGAACCCATTATAATGGTTTTTTCTGACACAAAAGTGTTGGACTGACCCAGGGGTCATTGTAGTTCATCAATAAACAGAGGAACGTGAGACTTTTCAATCACCTGATAAATGCGCTCCAGCACCTCTGGGTTGATGCCGGGCGAGGCCAGACGGAAACAGGCAGCATATTTGTTGTATAGCTCTCTGGTCCCTTCCCCGAGGCGTTGCAACTCTGCAGGGGTCAGCAGTTTCAGGAAACCTTCCTCTTCAAAGAACACCACATCACGTCCTGCGAAAAGCACCGCATGCAAGAATTCACTGACGCATCTGGGGTTGTACCAGAAGCCGTAATTCATTTCATCGGTGAGGTCATCAAGTTCGGAAAGCTCAGCGGGTTCCATCCCGGTGCTGACCAGCTTTCCGGCCAGTTCCATGCGCCTGAGGCGGATTCTGGCATACTCCTGCAGGGAAAGTTTCTGGTTTCTGGGCCCGAGTTTTCCGCCCACCATGCGTTTCAGGCGGTACGCCAGAACGTAATCCTGGTACTCAAGGAGGAGCTGTTCCACGGGCCTTTCCATCTGTCTTTACTTTAATACGCAGAGCAAAAAGCAACCGTTCACGAAAAGCCCTGAACGGTTTAATCTTTCTGTAAGGTTTCAGGACAAAGCTTAAGGTCGTGGTTTTTCTCTGGTCAGCAGGTAAAAATTTCCCTGCTGGCGCACAAAGTCTGTGATGGTGTATCCCTGCCTCAGGTAATGGGTGAGGGCTTCTCGACCTGCAGCACGCACCTGTTTTGCTGCCTCCAGATCATCTTTCAGCAAAGCCCCAAAATCCTCGGGAAGCTGGTACAGCAGGGTGGGGTCCTGCAAGTTCAACTGGTTGTCCAGGCCCATGTTGATGCAGGGGAGGTGCTGGATGTCCGGGGTCACCGGAGGGGCATAAATGCGCTGGTACACCTGTGGGTCCAGCAGGTTCCATTCTGCAATCACCCGGTCGCTGTCCACCCCGGCATTCACCCCGCTCATCTGGCCATACAGGTTCGGGTGGTATTCCCGCACCACCGCCCCCAGTTTGCGCACATTGAAGTTGGCATTCACAGAACGCAGCGGGTCATAACTCCACACCACCGTATCAATGCCTCTGGACAGGCACCAGTCCCGCTGGAAGCGCTTGAGCTGCACCGCGACATCGCTGCCCCGGTACTCAGGCAACACCCCCAGCATGTGGGAGTGCTGCTTTCTGGGGTCTGCGGTGGGAATGCCCATCACAAAACCAATCATCTCTGGACCTTCATAGGCAGCAGCCACCAGCCCACCCTGGTAAATGAAAGCCACGGTCAGACCCTGAGGCACGATGTCCAGTTCACTGCGGCCCCACACCTGGGCCTGCAATTCCTGAATCTGCTGAATTTCGCTGTGGTCTTTCAGTTCCCGGATCAAACTCACGCCTTGACCTCATGCTGGCGCAGCGTGATGGTTTTCAGGAAATCCTGATTCAAAGTCACCCCGATTCCGGGGCCAACAGGAACAGGCATCAGACCGTCCACAGCTTCCAAAGGCTCGTTGATGATGTCGGTTTCCCAGTAACGGCTGGAACTCGAGGTGTCACCGGGCTTGGTGAATCCGGGCAGGCTGGAAATGTGGATGTTGAAGGCCCGTCCCACTCCGGCTTCCAGCATGCCCCCCATCCACAATGGAACCCCGAAAGACTGGGCCACGGTGTGGATTTTCAGGCTTTCACTGACCCCACCCACACGGGCAGGTTTCAGGTTGATCACCCTTCCAGCGTGGGTTTCCAGGGCTTTGCGGGTGTCCTCACTGGAGAGGATGCTCTCGTCCAGGCACAGGGGCGTCTGGATCAATTTCTGCAGTTTGGCATGGTCATGCAGGTCTTCATGGGCCAGAGGCTGCTCGATGTAATCCAGCTGGTAAGCATCCATTTTCTGGAAGGTGCGCACATCCGCCATGGTGTAGGCACTGTTGGCATCCACAGTCAAAGTGATGTCCGGGAATTCGGCCCGCACGTCCTTGACGATGTTCAGGTCCCAGCCGGGTTTGATTTTCAGTTTGATGCGGCGGTACCCCTGCATCACATGTTTTTCCACGGACCTCACGGTGTCATCCACAGTGGGCTGAATGCCCAGCGACACCCCCACGGTGACTTCTTTGCGCACCCCTCCAATCAGGTGGGAGAGGGACACCTGCAGGCTTCTGGCCCACAAGTCCCAGAAAGCCATTTCCAGCACGGCTTTGGCCATGCGGTTCCCCTTGAAGGGAGCCAGCACCAGACCCAATTCCTGCGGGTTGTTGAAGGTCTTGCCCAGCACACGGGGCAGCAGCACCTCTTTCAGCAGGTACTCTGCGCCAGGTGTGGTTTCCTCCCGGTACTGGGGCAGCATTTCCATCACGCTCTCGCCGTATCCTTCCAGCCCTTCCCCCCTGAGGGTCAAAACCAGAATGGTGCGTCTGGTCTGCACGCCAAAAGAGGTCTCAAAGCGAAACTTGAGGGGAAGCTCGATGAGCTGCAGGGTGGCGGATTCAATTTTCATGCTATGAGGTATAACACGCTGCTTCTGGGATTAAGCAAAATGGCGCATGGCTGGATCGGGTGTAATATGGAGAGGCGCAGCCAGATCCCAGCAACCTGTATACAATGATCTGCATGGGATACCAGTATCCAGCCAGACTCCAGAGCGCCAGAGACATCATCATTGCCGAGAAAGTCAACAAACATTACGGCGCTTACCACGCCCTCCGGGACGTGTCCATCACCGTCAAACAGGGTGAGGTCGTCGTCATCATTGGCCCCTCCGGATCAGGAAAATCCACCTTCATCCGCACCATCAACCACCTCGAGCAACACCAGGGCGGCACCATCACCGTGGACGGCACGTTACTCAACAACGATGTCAAAAACATCGACCAGATCCGGCGGGAAGTGGGGATGGTCTTCCAGCAGTTCAACCTGTTCCCGCACCTGACGGTGCTGCAGAACATCACGCTGGCTCCGATCCGGGTGCGCAAATGGGACAAAAAGAAAGCCGAGC
>NZ_BMOD01000028.1 GCF_014646895.1 Deinococcus roseus | reverse complement strand
CGCCTACACCTTCAAAGTCCGGGCCAAGGACAACGCAGGCAACCTGTCCGCCTTCACCAGTGACCTGACCGTCACCACCAGCACCGGAGCCACCAACGTTCCCGGAGTGGTCAGCACCAACGTCGGGGCCATCGCCAACGGCACCAACAAGACCTTCAGCCTGAACGTCACCAGCACCAGCAACGTGCGCATCCTGGTCACCAGCAACAGCACCTTCAACAGCACCAGCTTCACCGTCAACTTCAACGGCACCAGCATCCCCCTCTCCGTGAACGCTGGCCAGACCGTGCCCATCGACTTCGCCGGAGTGAGCGCAGGCGTCAAGACCCTGACCATCACCGCCAACTCTGCCAACGTCTCCATCGGCAAACTGGAAACCCAGACCTACTGATCCTCCCTTTCCTCCCAACTCCCCCCAGCGGCAACTGGGGGGCATTTTTTTGCCGAGGGCAAAAGAGGGCTTGTGCTAAAGCTTTGTGGATTTGACATTCTGCTAAAGCCTTTGCACCATAAGCTCTCGGCTCTCGGCTCTCGGCTCTCGGCTCTCGGCCTCTCAAACCCCTACAATGAACTCCAGAGGCACCCATGCTTGACATCACCCACCAACTGCACCGGGACCACCTGCTGGCCCACACCGAACACCAGAAGCTGTTTTTGCTGCTGACCTTGAAGCCCCAGGCCGAGGCCCGGCAAGCCCGGCCCCAGCTCAGTGTGGTTTTCGTGGTGGACACCTCGGGGAGCATGAGGGAGAAAGTGACAGCCCCTGGAGAGAAACAGGCCCGCAACAAGATGGACCTGGTGATTGAATCTTTGCAGGGCATTCTGGGTGCACAGCTCTTGACGGCCAGTGACAGGGTGTCCCTGGTGCAATTTGACGATGATGCGTCTGTGGTGGTGCCCCTGACCAGCAGCCAGCAACGTGCGAGGTTGCTGGCCGGGGTGGAGCGCCTGGACCGCCACACCGGAGGCACCCACATGGGAGCAGGCATGAAACTGGCCCGTGAAGCCCTGGAAACCCAGCCCGGAAGCCTGCGTCTGGTGGTGCTCACCGATGGCCAGACCTCCGATGAAAAACTGGTGCGCAGTGAAACCCGGTTGCTGGCCGCAAAACAGATTCCGGTCACCACCGTGGGTGTGGGGGATGAGGTCAACACCGAGCTTTTGCTGTTCATCACCGACCAGACCCAGGGGAAACCCATCGATGTGGTGCCAGACACCCAGAATCCACAGCCTCCCGCAGTCAAGGCCAGCGATTTGCCTGCAGCATTGCTGGGCGACCTCAGGCAAAGCATCAGTGAGGTGGTCACCCAGGTGAACCTGAGCGTGAAGACCGTGAAAGATGTGGTTTTAAACCGGGTCACAAAGGTGCATCCCACCCAGACCGAGGTGCAATTGCAGCAAGGTCCCATGTTGCTGGGCAACCTCTCTGGGCCATCAGGAGCCACTTTTGTGCTGGAGTTCACCTTGCCTGCCAGACCACCTGCCCGCATTCGGGTGGCGCAACTGGGGTTCACCTATCAGGTGCCTGGAGCAAATTTCACCGGGGAGGTGCCCCCCATAGATGTGGTGGCAGAATTCACCCCCAATGAGGAGGTGGCGGGCCGCCTGAAACCCCAGGTGATGCAGTTCGTGCAGCAGCGCAACATTGAAGGCATGGTGTCTCAGGCCATTCAGGAAGCTGCCTCCAACCCCCAGCAGGCCCTTCAATCCCTGCAGCTTGCCCGTGAGGTCACAGAGCGTCTGGGCAACCGCACCATGACGCAGGCACTGGACCGGGCCTTGCAGGAAGTGGCTCAAAACAAGACCATCAGCCTGGGGACAGCCAAGACCCTGAGAATTGGATCGAGAACCCAGACCGTGCAGCCCAAAGATGTTCCTCTGACAGATGAGGAGATCCGCAAGATCAGTGGAACATGAGCAGTCAGAACCCCGTATTTAGAGGCATGGAGAACCCATCATGAAACAATTGCCTTCCTGGGTGCCTGCAACCCTGGCCGGAGCGCTGGGTGGCTTCCTGGGCTTTCTGCTGGCCGAAAACACCGTGGTGAACCTGGGAGACCAGGGAAATGGTTTTTCCCTGGTGCTGGGCACGGCAGCCCTGACCGGAGTGCTGTCGGTGCCGCTGGCGGCTGCCCTGGTGGCAGCAGAGAACCTGATCGGTTTGCGGGGCCGCTGGAACCGGGACCTGACCCGAATTCTGCTTCCTGCTTTGCTGGTGGGTGCAGGGGCAGGCGGCATTGCCCAGGTCTTTTACGGCTGGATGCAGAACGGTCAGCCTCCCACCCGCTTCATGCGGGCACTGGCCTGGACCCTGCTGGGTGCGGGGGTGGGCCTCTTGCTGGGCTTCAATGACCGCTCGGTCAAGAAAGCCTTCAGGGGTCTGCTGGGAGGGGCCGCAGGTGGCTTTCTGGGAGGCCTTTTGTTCGACAGTTTCACGGTGTTCTCTCTGGGCGATGGGGACACTGGAACCGTGTCCCGTGGCGTGGGCTTCACTGTGCTGGGAGCGGCCATTGGGTTCATGCTGCAAATCACCCAGGATCTGTTGAAAAGCGCCTGGTTGCTGGGAACCACCACCGGACCTTACGAGGGCAAACAGTACATCCTGACCAAAAACCGGGTGACCGTGGGACGTTCAGATGCCAACGATGTCGCCCTCTACCATGACAAAACCGTGGCTTTGCAAAGTGGGGCCCTTTCCAGAGAAGGTGGACTGTGGTTCTGGGAGGGCCAGGATGTGCTGGTCAATGGACAGACCACCCAGAAAAAAGCCCTGCAATCTGGAGACCGTCTGCGCATCGGACAGAATGAATTTGTCTTTCAGGAGAAGGGCGGCAAGGTCAAATCCGACCAATTGGAAGAGCAGTATTTGCTGCACAGCAACGACCATGCTTACCGTTTGCCTGCTTCGTTCACCTCGGTGACGCTGGGCAGGCAGGGCGATGTCAAGCTGGCAGAGCAGGGGGTGCAGGACCGCCATGCTGAATTGCAGGTCAAAAATGGCCAGCTCTACCTGCTGGCTTTTGGGGCTACCTCAGTGAATGGCCAGACGGTGCTGAAAGGGTCCTCACAGGCCATCGAGCCCGGAGACATCATTCAACTGGGACAGGTGGAACTGGCGCTTCTGAAAGACCGTTGATGCCTGCAAAAGCATTTATATTTATGCATTCATAACACATGGGTAACAATTGCCCGCTACTGCTCCAGTAACGGCAAGACAAAACAAAAATTTGCTCTGGACAGAGGTCTATGTGTTCCATCACAGTGGTGGCATGAGAGACCAGACTTCCCTTTGCCACCCAGCAGCCCGAACGGCAATCGAGAAATCTTTCATGAAACTGAAAAAAGTTTCAATTCTGGGCATGATGCTGACCACCACAGCCCTGTCCCAGCCCCTCACCCCCCTCAAAATTGCACTGGTGGGAGACCACCAGAACAACCCCATCCACAACCAGATCCGCCTTGGCGCACTGATCGCCCTGGACGAATACAGAGAAAGTTTCAGGAAAGAGCACAAAGTGGAACTGACAGGTTTCACCATCCCGGACGAAAACAACCAGCGCAAACTGGAAAACCTGCTGAATGCCCAGGACATCCTGGGGGCCGTGGTCAATGTGGACACCCAGTTGCTGGATAAACTGGCAGCCACACTGGCCAAAGAGCACCTGACCCTCTTCACCGTCACCAGCACCGAAGATGCCTTCACAGAACAGAAACTGCCCAACGTCAACCGCATCATTGCCCGGGATGAAATGCAAAGCGAAGTGATCACCCGTTTTGCGGTCAACACCTTTTCTCCCAGACGCGCCATGATCATCAACGACAAAACCCGCAAAGGCGAAGCCTACGCCGAATCCCTGAAAACCCAGCTGGAAGCCTCCGGGGTGCGCATTGTCTCTTATGAAGGCCTGCCCGACAACCGGGGGGTCAACAGCGTGGCCCTGAAAGCAGGGTTCTATCAGCCTGATGTGATTTTTTACAGCGGTGATCCTGGTATTGCAGGCGAACTGGTGCGCAGCCTGAAAGCCCAGAAGATCTCCGTGCCTTTCATCGGAAACGACAGCCTGGACAGCCCCACCTTCACAGAAACCGCTGGAGACGACGCCATTGGGACTTACTTCGCCTCGGTGGCAGGCACCTCTGAGAGCTTCAACAACTCTTATGCCTTCAACAAGGCCTACAAGGATGCTTATGGCAGCATCGCCACGGGCTGGGCCATCTATGGCTACGACACCACCAAGGTCCTGTTGCAGGGCATCCAGAACGCTTTCAGGACCAATGGCAAGTTCCCCACCCGTGCCCAGGTCATGCAGGCTGTTCGCAACTCCACCTTTGATGATCTGGTGACTGGAACCCTCAAATTCACCTCCAGAGGAGACCGGGCCAGCACCACCCTGTTCATCAAGCGGGTGGGCAACGACCTGAGCACCACGGTGATCCGCAAAGGCGGCGGCAACCAGAAGTAACTTCAGAACCCATAAAAACACCCCTCCTGATGTTCAGGAGGGGCACAAACCAGCACAGAAAATTCAGCCGAGGTGCTTCTCAAAAGCAGGCACAATCTGCTTCTTGCGGGAAATGCGGTTCCCGAGGTCTGCAACGTTTTCCTGGGTGTCTGCACCAAACACGCCCTTGATGGTTTCGGCGTGGGCATCGTCCAGCACAAAAGTCTGGTTGGTTTCTTCCAGGATGTCCACAACAGAGAAGAACACCCCTTCCAGGTTCTGGGCGTCTTTTTCCTGCTGCATGGCGGCCAGGATTTCTGCTTTGCGGCCCAGGGCATAACCGGGGTTGGTGGTTTCCATCACGCCCAGGCCATACTTCTTGCCTCCAAAAGGGAACACCTTGTAATCCAGTTTGAGCAGTTTGTCTGCAGGGGTGTCTCCCAGGTCGCTCTTGGCTGCGAACATTTCCAGGGCGTAAGCTTTGATGTCAGACACGCCAGCAATCTGGGCCAGGTACACGCCCATTTCACGGTCGGTGTCGGTGGTGGTGGGGCTTCTGAAATGCAGGGTGTCGCTCAGGATGGCAGACAGCATCAATCTGGCTTCCCAGCCCTCGATGGGGAGGTTGCTTTCACGGTAGAGCTTGCCCAGGATGGTTCCAGTACAACCCACAGGCTCAAAACGCAGGTACAGGGGATCCTTGGAAGTCAGGTCTCCCAGTTTGTGGTGGTCCACCACACGGGTGACTTTCAGGCTGGACAGTCCTGCAAGGCTCTGGCCAGATTCGTTGTGGTCCACCAGCGCCACTTCGGTGCCTTCTGGGAGGGATTCCAGCAGTTCGGGAACCTCCACACCAGCGTTTTTCAGCACAAAGCTGGTTTCGTTGTTGAGGTCGCCCAGACGGTAGGCTTTTGCTTCCGTTCCCAGACGGGAAAGCAGACTGGCGTACACAAGGGCAGAGGTGATGGCATCGGTATCAGGATTGGTGTGTCCAAAAACAGGCAGTGTCATAGCGTCATTCAGTATAAATCCACTTCAAGGGCTGCGAATCCCCTGAACCAAACAAGTGACAACTCTGGTCAATTTGCAAGTCAAAACAAGAAAAACCGGACCTGTGCAGGTCCGGGAAGGTGAAGGTTTGATGGGATGAACATCTGTTCTGAATCAGGGAAGAATGATCGGGAATGTTTCAGAAATTCAAAACGGGTTCAGGGTCAAAAATCAGAAATCAGGTGTATGGGTAAGGTTTCTCTGTCAGGTTTCTCTGTCAGGTTTCTCTGTCAGGTTTAGGGGGTCAGGTTTAGGGGCGACGGTTGGTGGTGTTGTCCACACCTTCATTCATCTGCATTTCGCCAGGAGAGGGATCGCGGCGGCGGGTGGAACCCACAGCGGAGATCACAGCGATACCGGCCAGCACAATCACGCCAATCCAGATCCACTGCTGGGCGAGTCCAAGACTGTCGGCAGCCCAGGCCAGACCGGCAATCACAATGGCAAATCCAATGATGTAAATCGCGAACGAAGACATAATTCCTCCTTTGGCTGCTTTCACAGCGAGCCTGCTTCTTTGCTGACTTCATCATGCCGCGCCGCGCCGCCCGTGCCATGAGAGGGACACCGCGAAAATTTCACAGTGTTTTGAAAATCCCTTTTGCTCCCCTTTAGTTTGGGTGATTTGCTGAATTTGGTGGGCATAAAATCACACAAATCAAAGGGTTCATGAAGGTTCCAAAAGCATAAATAGAGTTTCAGGAGTGACGCAAACCCCTGAATTCAAGCGGTCTGCATCTGGTGTCTGGACTGCACTTTCTGGGACCTGAAAAGCTCGATCATCAGCAGGGCCATGCCCAGTACATGGGTATAAAAGCCCGCTCCAAAAGTCAGCAAAGGACCCTGTGGAACACCCATCTTGATGTAAGCAGCCTGGGCTGTCACCTGGACTTGCAAAGCATGCATGCTGTTCCATGCTCCCACTGCATTGAGAACAACCCAGAATCCAGCAAGGGAAAACAACCTCCAGACCACGGGATGCCTGTGTGTGCCAGGTTTCAAACCTGCAGGCAGGGCACAGGCCAGAAAAATCAGGGCCAGACTGGGATTCACAACGGACATCTTTGAGACTTGCACATGCAATTGAATCCAGGGAAAAAAAGTCAAAAGGTTCTGGTGCTCTTCTGCGGAGAGCCCGGTCCAGGGCACAGGGCTGAGGGCCACATAAGGCAAAAACACTCCAGCAATCAACAGGGCATAAGCAGGATAAATCAGGCGTTTCATGGGGGTAAATACGGGAGAAAGGTGGGAAAAGATCCCCAAAAGCAGAACAGGAGCACCTTTCAGTGCCCCTGCCAGAATTTCAGAAATTCAATGCTTGCTGCTCAGTGTTTACCGAAGTGTCCAAGCTGGGGCACGTTGGGCTTCCAGGGAAGGACTTCGATGACTTCGCCGTACAGGTCGTACTCATCGGCGTCTTCCACCAGAACGCGCACAATGTCCCCGATTTTGATGCTGCCCTCGGGGATGGCACGGGAGGCTTCGGATTCTGCGAGGTTGCCGTGAACGCACATCACGCTGCCGTCGATGCCGGGGGCATCCCATTTGCTGCGGCCAATCAGCTGTCCGGGCTCTTCGTTGTAATCATCAATGATCACTTCGATCACGCGGCCAATCTTTTCCTGCATGCGCTCCAGAGAGATTTCCTGCTGCACAGCCATGAAGCGCTCCAGACGGTCCTGCTTGATGTCTTCGGGGACCTGGTCTTCAAAGCGGGTGGCATCTGCCTCTTCCACATCGGAGTAGGTGAAGCAGCCCACACGGTCAAGCCTTGCTTCACGCAGAAATTCGAGCAGCAACTGAAAATCCTCTTCGGTTTCGCCAGGGAAACCCACAATGAAGGTGCTGCGAATGGCGAGGTCCGGGCAGATGCCGCGCCAGCGTTTGATGGTCTCGAGTTGCTTGCCTGCACCGGGGCGGCGCATGGCTTTGAGCACTTTTGGGCTGGCATGCTGCAGGGGCACATCCAGGTAAGGCAGGATTTTGCCTGCAGCCATCAGTTTGACCACTTCATCCACGTGGGGGTAGGGGTAAACGTAGTGCATGCGCACCCAGGCTCCCATTTCACCGAGTTTGGTTGCGAGGTCGATCAGGTGGGCTTTGACCTGTCCGCCCTGGAATTCAGATTCGCGGTGGCGGATGTCCACACCATATGCGCTGGTGTCCTGAGAGATCACCATGATTTCTTTGGTGCCCGAAGCAATCAAACGAAAAGCCTCGTAAAGCACTTCTCCGGCATCTCTGGAGACTTGCAGGCCACGCAATTTGGGGATGATGCAGAAGGCGCACTTGTGATTGCAGCCCTCGGCAATTTTCAGGTAAGCGTAGTGTTTGGGGGTCAGCTTCACACCCGTATCGGGGATCAGGGAGGTGAAGGGGTTGGTGTCCGGGGGGATCAGTTCGTGAATGGCGTCCATCACGCCTTCCACGTCCTGGGATCCGGTGATGGAGTGCACCTTGGGGTGGCGTTCCCGGATGGTTTCCGGGCGCTCTCCGAGGCATCCGGTCACGATCACTTTTCCGGTGGCGTCTAAGGCCTCACCAATCGCCGAGAGCGATTCTTCCACCGCCGGGGTGATGAAACCGCAGGTGTTCACGATGACGGTATCCGCCTCCTCGTAGGTGGGAGCAATGTGGTAGCCTTCTGCACGAAGCTGCGTGAGAATGCGTTCACTGTCTACCAGGGCCTTTGGGCACCCCAGACTGATAAAACCGACTTTTTTGATGTCAACACCCTGCGTCACAAAAAAACATTGTATGACAAATGGACGGGCTTGGGTAGAAGCGGGTCACAATTGGTTAAGGGCAAAGCGCCGAGAGCCGAGGGCCGAGAGCCGAGAGCCGAGAGCCGAGAGCCGAGAGCCGAGAGCCGAGAGCCGAGAGCCGAGAGCCGAGAGCCGAGAGCCGAGAGCGTACAGTGCAAAGGCTGTAGCGAAATGTCAAATTTGCAGTACTTAAGCAAAAGCCTTCTTTTGCCCTCGGCCCTCGGCCCTCGGCGTTTAAACCACCCCTGATCAAACCCCACCCCATCTGAACATTGCACTCCGACTGGTATTGAACTGGTATTTTACAGGTTCCAACCTTTTATGATCAAATTCAGGCAATTCAGTCAAAGCTTGAAAGGGGCTTTCAAAACAATTATCCCCCTTTTGACCACCAGACCACCTGTATCAGAAAGGCTTCTGAAACTGTGGCAGAGCCTCAAAATCCCTGTTTTGGACAGAAGCGTTTCCAAAAAGTGGTATGCCCTGAAAAACCCCTCTGCATGCAAAAAATGCACAGAGTGGTCTCAGGATCTTGCAGATTGATCAAAATGTGATTAATATTGGCTCAATAACCAATCATTCTGATCAAGCAAATTGATCAAACCGTGCAGAGTTTCCCGGAATTTCCTGAGTATCTCTGGCATGTGCTGATCATTTTGAGCAATCAGACCACCCTCACCCATCCCCATGTTTCATAAGGAGAGAAGTCATGAAAGCATCTGCAGTCAAGCTCATCGCACTCAGCACCGCCTTGCTCGGAACCGCCGCCCTCGCCACCGACGTGAAAGTGGTGATCCCCTACTACAGCGCTGCCACCGAACCCTTCTTCAAGAAAATGGAAGCAGGCTACGAAAAAGCCCACCCCGGTGTGGACATCAAGCTGGAAATCGTCAACTGGGACAACCTGTACGACAAACTCACCACCGACATTGCAGGGGGCACTGCACCTGACCTTTCCATCATCGGCACCCGCTGGCTGACCGACTTCGTGAAAAACGACATCGTGGAACCCCTGGATGGCTACATGAACGCCACCGTCAAAGGCGGATTCATCGATGCCTTCCTGGAGCCAGGAAAACTGCAGGGCAAGATTTATGGTCTGCCTGTGGCTGCTTCTGCACGCGCCATGTACTACAACAAAGACGTGCTGGCCAAAGCTGGCGTGAAGAACCCTCCCAAGAGCTGGACCGAGCTGCAGAGCGTCTGTAAGAAAATCGTTGCAGCCAACATCAAAGACACCTATTGCTTTGGTCTGCAGGGCAAAGAAGTGGAAACCGACGCTTACTGGTACTACGCGCTGTGGTCCTACGGCGGAGACATCGTTGCAGGTGGAAAGAGTGGCGTGAACTCCGCTGCTGCTGTGAAAGCAGCCACCCTCTACAAGAGCCTGATCTCCAACAAATACACCCAGCCTGGCGTGACTGGCTACAGCCGCGAAAACGTGCAGGACCTCTTCAAGCAGGGCCGTCTGGGCTTCGTGATCACCGCACCCTTCCTGATCGGTCAGCTGGCCAAAGATGCCCCCAAAGTGAACTACGGCATCACCGCCATTCCCAAAGGCACCAAACAGGCCACCTACGGCGTGACCGACTCCATCGCACTGTTCAAGAGCTCCAACGTCAAGAAAGAAGCCTTCGACTTCATGGCCTACGTGCTGGACGCCAAGCAGCACATCGATTTCACCAAGGCTGAGGGTTTCCTCCCCATCGCCAAGGGTGAAGCCAGCGATCCCTACTTCACCGGCAACGCCCAGTTGAAAATCTTCACCAACATGCTGCCCGTGGCCAAGTTCGCCCCCAACATCGCCGACTGGGAAAAAGTCGCCGATGCCACCAGCCGCGCCCTGCAGAGCATCTACCTCGGTCAGAAAGACGTGAAATCCGCACTGAACGCTGCTGCAGACGAGGCCAATCAGGTCATCAAGTAAGGCTTTCAGGGTGCAGGGCTGCACCCTCAGGCAATGGAGCGGCAGGCCCCTTCTCTTCTGATTCCTTCCTGCTGCTCTGCTCTCTCCGCTTTAACTCTGCTGCACCTCTTCACTTTCTCTTGCCAGGGTCGGGAACTCCTCCCCTTTCCGGACTGGCGCATCCCAGGGCAGAACCTGCATTGCGTTCCCTTTCTGCCCTGGGTTCTTTTCAGGAGCACCACCATGAAACAAGAAAAATTTTCCGCCACGGCCCTGCTCTTCCCGAGTTTGCTGATGGCCCTGATCGTGCTGGGGTACCCGGTGCTGGAACTCCTCA
The DNA here is from genome assembly GCF_014646895.1 of Deinococcus roseus. Taxonomy (NCBI): domain Bacteria; kingdom Thermotogati; phylum Deinococcota; class Deinococci; order Deinococcales; family Deinococcaceae; genus Deinococcus; species Deinococcus roseus. Next base: position 43,241 of record NZ_BMOD01000028.1, on the reverse strand, counting down.
ACACCAGCACGCACAGCGTCAACAAGTTTTTCAACGTCGGGGATTTTGTCCTCTTTCAGAACTACCTCAACCTTTTTCAGGATGAATTCTTCCGGGCTGCCCTGGTGCGCACCCTGTGGTGGACGCTGGGCGTGGTCGGGGGAACCGTCTTTCTGTCTTTCCCCATCGCCCTGATTTTGAACGAGGAATTTTACGGTCAGGCCCTGGCCCGCACCATCATCCTGCTGCCCTGGGCGGTGTCCCTCACCATCATGGCGGTGGTGTGGCGCTGGGCTTTAAACGGTGAAAGTGGACTTTTAAACCTCACCCTGCAGTCTCTGGGCATCACCCACGACCGGATTCAATGGCTGGCAGAGGCCAGCACCAGTTTCCCCATGTCCATCCTGATCGGGGTGCTGGTGTCCATTCCTTTCTGTGTCACTGTGCTGCTGGGGGGCCTGAGTTCCCTGCAGAAAGACGTGTACGAGGCGGCCCGTGTGGACGGAGCCACCGGACTGCTGATGTTCCGTCACATCACCCTGCCCATGATGAAACCCTTCATCAGCATTGCTGTGGTGCTGAATGTGATTTACGTCTTCAACAGCTTCCCCATCCTGTGGGTCCTCACCGAGGGCGGCCCGGTGAACTCCACCGACGTGCTGGTCACGTACCTGTACAAGGCCACCAGTGCCAAATTCTTCGGGGATCCAGGGAAAGGTGCAGCACTGGGCATCATCATGCTGATCATGCTTTTGATTTTCAGTCTGGTGTACGCCCGTGTTGCAAAAGAAGGGGATGAGGTCCGTGCTTAAACAAGTTCGCAGTGTTCCCAACACCTCCAGACGCCAGGAGAGCCTGATGCAGTCCAAAGCCTTCAAAAGTGTGATCTACTGGCTGGTCCTCAGCCCCATCGTGATCCTGACCCTCTTTCCTTACGCCGTGATGATCACCACTGCCCTCAAGCCCGCCGCAGAGGTGTACAGCAACCCACCCACCTGGTTTGGCAGCCATCTGGAATGGGGCAACTTTGCCAAAGTCTGGCAACTGGGCTTCGGGCAGAACATGCTCAACAGCATCTGGGTGACGGTGGCCGCCACCTTCCTGGCCTTGCTGGTGAGCTTTCCTGCCGCTTACAGCCTGAGCCGCTTCAACCACTCCCGGCGTTTCACGGGGTTTTACCGCCAGTTCCTGCTGGTCACCCAGATGGTCAGTCCCATCATCATCACGGTGGGAATTTTCAAGGTGGTGGCCACCCTGAAACTGATCGACAGCTTCACGCCCCTGATCCTGATTTATGCCACCTTCAACATCGCATTCTGCACCTGGATGTTGCAAAGCTACTTCAACACCATCCCCGGTGAACTGGAAGAAGCCGCCTGGATTGATGGCTGCTCCAGATTTCAGAGTTTCATCCACATCTTCTTGCCCCTGGCCCTGCCCGCCTCTGCCATTGCAGCCCTCTTCAGCTTCATTTACTGCTGGAACGAGTTCGTGCTGGCCTTCCTGGTGCTGCGCACCCCCGAGCATGCCACCATCACCATGCGGGTGTTCAGTCTGGTGGGTGGGCGCTATACCGTGGAGTGGGAACAGGTGATGGCTGCTGCTGTGCTGGCCACCCTGCCGATGGTCCTGATGTTCGTGTTCCTGCAACGGCAGATCATCCGGGGTCTGGCGATGGGGTCCATCAAGTAAGCTCCACAATGTTCACACCAGAGAGCAGAGGAAACCCCTCTGCTCTTTTTCATGCTCTTTTTCATGCCCTTTCTCATGGTTTCTTTACCCTTGCTTTAGAAACTGTAGTGCTTCGGAACTTTGGCGGGTTTTCTGGATCTAAAAAACAGAGATGAAGAAAGCTTCAAGCATTTCTTCAACTGAACTTCAGCCAGAAACCCTACTTTGTTAAAGGACAGCCCGGAGGCCGCATGAGACGCATCAGCGCAGCATTCACAGACCAGCAGCAAGCCCGTAATGTACTTGAAACCCTTGGTGGAAATCCCCACCTCAAAATCAACATCCAGAAACTCAGCATCAACGATCCGAAACTCCACCAGCAAGATGTGGGTTATGGCATCCTCTATGGTGTCCTGATTGGAACTGCCATTGGGGTGCTGGTGGGCTTCCTGGCCTTTTTCAGTGTGGGCGGCAACCTGGGGCCTTTGCTGATGATCAGCACCATTCTGGGCATGATCAACGGTGCAGTGATTGGCAGTGTGCTGGAAGCCGGAACCAAACGCTCCCTGGCCCACCAGTACGAGCAACTTCGCCAGAACGGTGCCCTCCTGATTGATGTGCAGACCGAGGACGTGCTGGCCGAAACCGAGGCCTACCAGCAGTTCACCCGCAACCGTGGCGTGATTCTGCAGGCCAAATAACCCTCCTCAAACTTCCAACCAGGACCACACTGGTCCTGGTTTTTCTGTTTGATCTGTTTGAGGGGTTTACAGGCCTTTCAGAAAATCCAGGGTGGTCTTCTGGTAGTCCTCAGCCATGCCTGGCGTGACCAGGCCCACCGCTCCATGAATGCCCACTTTGGGGATGTACAGGTTTTTCCAGGTGCTGCCAATCAGGGGCAGCATCTGCCCTGGAAAGCCTTTTTCCTCTTCGATGCTGACCATCAGCACGGGCGCAGCAATCTTGGGAGCGTACTTGATGGCTTCTAAAGTGAGGTCCAGATCCGGGCTGGCAGGGGAATAAGCCAGAACCCCCTTTACCAGTTCTGGATGCTGTCCTGCATAATCCAGCACCATTGTTGCAGAGGTGCTGCTCCCGGAAAGAATCACCTGTTTGAGGCCCGTTTTCTGCTGGATCCATTGAATGGCCACTTCCAGATCAATGAAGGCATCAAAAATGTCTGTGGTGCTGGCTCTGGTGAGGTTCTGGCACAGTTCACCCGTGCTGGCCCCGATGCGCAGGTCCACAGCAATGGCCGCGTACCCTTCTGCAGCCAGGGTCTCCGGGAAAGTGCCGTAATCACAGGTGTTGCTCCTCAGGCTGTGCAGCAGCACAATGGCGGCTTTTGGGGTGCCTTCCGGGGCGTAATAGTTCAGGTGAATCTTGCTGCCTTCATCGGTGTCCACCATGTGAGATTCCAGGGCAGAAGCAGTGCAGCATAGGGCCAGGACAAGGGTCAGCCACTTTTTCATAAGACTCCTCAGGGGTTGAATTTTGATATAGAAATACGATATCGCTTTTCTATATTGAATGCAAGTCTGGGGAGGGCCAAGGGCAGAAAGCAGAAGGCAAAGATGCCGAGAGCCCAGCGCCGAGGGCTGAAACAACCTGCAGCCATCACACCAGCCGAAGCAGAAAGCAGAAGCTGTTGTTGCCTTCTCCCTTCTTCTTGACCCTACTACGTGCCTCCAGGACGGCCTGGTCGGCACTGGGTCGCTGCCTTCTGCTTGCTCCTGACCCGCAATTGTCTTTTTGCCCTCAGCGCTGGGCTCTCGACATCTCTCAGATGTAAACCTTCAATGCCCCTTCCAGCCTCTTCTGCACGGCCAGATGGGCTGCCGTGGGGTACCACTCCAGGTGGGCGCACTTTTCCCGTTGCACGGTCAACACGCGTTGCAGGGCTTGTGGAACAGGCAGGCTTTCCAGTTCATCCAGCAGTTTTCCCAGGTCCGGGTGGCTGATCTCGATGCGTCTGAACACATCCAGGTTGTCCATGCGGGGGTGTCTGGGACCACCTTCCACAATGGGGAGGTGCTTGTACAGGTAAATGAAACTGCGCAGAACCCCATTCAGAAACACCTCTCTGCCACTGGCTCGCTCACCACGCACATAGCGGCCCATCGAGATGATGGCACAGGTCAGCACTTTTCCGGCATGGTGCTGCAAATCTTTCTGCTGGGGAGGGGTTTCTCTGGCGGCATGCCGGATGATCTCTGCAAGGTTGCTCTTGTCCACCATCAGGTCGTGGGCGTTCACCCGGCCCAGTCTGGCCAGTTCGTCTTCGCTGAACACGGCAAATTCCAGCAGGTGCCCGGTTTCACTGATCACCTGCACGCCGTGGTCGGTGTCCTGGAATCCCAGGCTGATGGCAAAGTCATCTGGAAGCCAGCTCAGGTCCTTGCGGTATCTGTCCTGCAAACCTTCCTGAGAAATCAGGAAGAAGTCATGGTCGCTCCACTGGTCCTGCCTGCTGGCATCCGCGCTGGAGCCCAGAAACACCAGTCCAACCAGTTCGGGATTCTGCTGGGTTTTGTGGGCCAGCGCTTCTTTGAAAGCCTGAAATTGCTCTTTGTTCATGCCTTCAGGCTAAACCCTCTCGCACGTGAGACTTCAAGTCCCGGTTCAGTCTGACACCACTGCAGGGTTGGTCTGCAGCTGGTAAAAAACATGGGTGATCCACATGTCTGAAGCAGGCTGGTCCCAGGGTCCCACCTCAAAACATTCAAAGCAGAGGTCTCCCAGAGCGCAACTGTGCTGCTGGGCAAATTTCACCATCGCCTGATGGGCCAGATGCAGGGGTTCATAGGGTCCGTAATGGGTGGCTTTCAGGTAAGGGCCTCCAGGCAAAACAGCAGGGTGCATTGGCAACCTGAGGGCTTTTTGAAGCTCTGGCACAACCATCCCGAAAGTGACTTCAAATGCTCTGGGGTTCAGGACCCTCTGGTGCTCCAGCAGTCCTTTCATGCGTTCCGGGTCCAGGGCATTGGTCTGGATGGCGTACAGCACCCGGTCTTCCCGGTCGGTCTGGTTGGACAGGGCAGAGAGTTTTTCCACCGCTTCCAGACGGTAACGCTCAATGTCCCTGAGGCCAGAAATGGTGGAGTAAGCCACCAGGGTTCGGTCTGAAAGATGCACCTCCTCCACCAGGTAGTTTCGCTGTTCTGCAGAGACCTGATCCAGTTGCTGCAAGATGCGCTGGTAGCTCTGCACCTGGCTGGCAATGTGTTTGCGGTGCCGTTCCAGAATGCTGCGGGTCACTTCTGGCCGGTCTTCCCGCAAAATCTGCCGGATGTCTTCCAGAGGCAGTTCCAGGCTGCGAAACATGCGGATGCGTTCTGCAATCTCGAATTGTTCGGACTGGTAGTAGCGGTATCCGGTGTCCGGATCGGTGTACAGTGGCCTGAACAGACCCACCTGATCGTAAAACCTGAGAGAACGCACCGAAAGTCGGGTCAGCTGCGAGAACTTGCCGATGGACATTTTGGGACCCTGCAGGTCAGGTTTCAAAGGTCCACCCTTTTGATTGGAGGCCGCTTGATGATGCCCTGGCGGTGGTACCACTCCAGGGTTCTGGGCAAACCCACCTCTAAAGGGGTGTATTGCAGACCCAGTTCCTGCACAGCTTTTGAGCCGTCCACATGGATGCCGTACCTGCTGACCCGCACCAGATCGATGGGAATCATGGGCGGTTTGCGGGTGAGCATGGAGAAACCTTCCATGACGCAGGCCACAACCATCACCATCCAGTAAGGAAATTTCAGTACAGGTCCCAGTCCCAGCAGCGCCCTCCCCTGCCGGATGAATTCCCACACGGTGATCGCAGGTCCGGCCAGCAGGTAACGCTCTCCCATCTTGCCTTTTTCTGCAGCCAGGATGTGCCCTCTGGCCACATCGTCAATGTAGACGTAATTGTAGAACCCATCCACCACACCAGGAAGTTTTCCCTGCATGGCCTGCAAAAACACCATTCCCGTGGGCTTGAAGTCTCCGGGGCCGTAAACGCTCCCTGGATTCACAATCACCACGGGAAGGCCCTTTTGCACGTATTCCAGCGCCACCCGTTCCGATTCCACTTTGGCCTGCTCGTAAACCGCATAATAAGGCCCGCGATGCACCGTTTCTTCGGTTCCCACCGTGCCCGGTTTTTCCCCGATGGTGTTGTAACTGCTGGTGAAAACCACCTTTTTGACTCCGGATTCCAGAGCAGCCTGCAAGACATTCTGGGTGCCCTGCACGGCAATGGTCACAATGTCAGACTTTCTGGGCATCCAGAAGTCATACACCGCAGCCACATGAAACAGGGTGTCCACCCCATTCAGGGCAGCTTTCAGGCTGTTGGGGTCCAGCACGTCCCCTTTGACCACCTCCACCCCCAGGGCCTGCAAATCGCGGGCCTTCGCGGGGGTGCGGGCCAGCACCCGGATGCCTGCATGGTCTTTCAACAGGTGGCGCACCAGAGCGCCCCCCACAAAACCCGTTCCCCCCGTCACCAGAATGGTCATGGGTCCAGTGTACTGGGAGCAGCCTCTTTTTTCGGTGAGCCCTGCAAAGAGGGGTTACCTGATCTGGATGTTGCCTTCGTCCAGGCTGTCAATGATGGCCAGGCTGTGAATCGGAATGTTCAGACCCTCCAGCAAAGCGCGGCCTCCCTCAAAGCTTTTCTCGATGATGGTGCCGATCCCGACCAGTTCTGCTCCAGCCTGGGAAACAATGTCCACCAGGGCCTTGATGGTGATACCCCTGGCCAGAAAGTCATCGATGATCAGCACCCTGTCTCCAGCAGCGATGTAATCCGAACTGACGCTGAGGGTCACCACGTCTCCCTTGGTGCGGCTCACAGCACTGGCCTGATAGGTGGTGCCGTTCATGGTGACGGGTTTCTTCTTGCGGGCGTACACCACCGGCAAATTCATCACCACGCCCGTGGCATAAGCAGGGGCAATGCCGCTCACCTCGGCGGTCAGGATGCGGGTGGCCCCATGCTCCCGGAAGTGTTCAGCAAACTGCTCGCCCATTTCACGGGTGAGCTGGGGGTCCAGCTGGTGGTTGATGAAAGCATCCACTTTGAGGATGCCGCTTCCCAGGTTCTGGCCTTCTGCACGGATGCGGTCTTTGAGGCTCTGCATGTTGGTATGCAGTATACCGCTGGAGATGCAGAAAGCTGAAGGCAGCGACCCAGTGCCGACCAGGCCGTCCTGGAGGCACGTAGTAGGGTCAAGAAGAAGGCAGAAGGCAGAAAGCAGAGAGCGCAGGGCCGAGGGCCGAGGGCAAAAAGCTTTCTCCACAGGGGAAAACTCCCTGGAAGGGTGGACAACAAAAAGTCCCCCTTTTCAGGGGGACAGCTTCAAGCGCCAGAGAGAAGCAGGGGGTTACTTGGGTTCGTTGGGCCAGTTGCCCACCACGTTTTTGGCTGCCCACTCGATGCTGGTGAGTTCGGCCACCGTGGCGACTTTGCCCTTGGCAATCACGGTGTTGCCTTTGCGGTCCACAATGGGTCCTTTGAAGGGATCAAAGCTGGGGTTTTTCTTGCTCATCTGGGCCAGACGCTTCATCACCAGGTCGTAGACACTGAGGGTGCCCAGGTCAGCGGTTTTGACCTTCACGGCCTGCAGTTTGGCCTTGAACACAGGGTTGATGGGGGTTTTCTCATCTGCACCCATCATCACGGCCTTGTCTGCCAGCAGCTGCCAGTAATCCACGTTCTGCAGGTTCTTGCTGGTGTAGGTGCCGTTTTGCACTTTCTTCAGGAAGTCGGTGTAAACGATGCTCCAGTCCACCAGTTGACCGCTGGCCATGGTTTTGGGGGCGTATTTCAGCATGGGGCTGTAGTGCCCGAAGCTGACCAGGCCTTTCTTGTCTGCCACCTGGGCCACGGTGGGGGTGTCCTCGGTGAAGGCAAACACATCCACTTTCTGGGCAATCAGGCTTTCGGTGGCTTCTTTGGCTCCGTTGGGGTCATAAAAGCCTTTCAGCCAGGTGACGTTCACGGTGGCTTTGGGGTTCACGGCGGCCACACCCATGGCGAAAGCGTTGATGTGGCGCTTCACTTCGGGGATGGGCACAGCAGCCACATACCCGACTTTGTTGGTCTTGGTCAACGCTCCTGCCATCAGGCCGTTGAGGTAATAAATCTGGTAGAAGTCTGCCATGTAGTTGGCGATGTTGGGTCCGCGCTCCACACCAGTGGCCCAGCCAAAGATCACATCGGGGTACTTCTTGGCAGCTTCTTTGACCGAGGGGCCATACCCGAAGCTGGTGGCGAAGATGACTTTGGCACCCTGCTTGACCAGTTGATCGATGTAGGGAACAGCCTGGGCTTCCGGGACGGATTCCACAATCAGGTTTTCCACGCCCAGGGTTTTTTCCACCTGCTTGCGGGCCTGGTCGTGGGCGTAGGTCCAACCGTAGTCTCCAGCAGGACCGATGTACAGCCAGCCAACCTTGAGTTTGTCTGCAGCCTGGGCAGAGCTGACCAGGGCAACGGTGAGGGCGAGTGCAACAGCTTTCTTCATAACCTTCCTCCTTGGGAATGGGGCCGAATGTCAGGACAGCGTGGGAAAAGGCAGGGAGATGCGGGCAGGCCCGCTGGGCCTTTTCATTTTATGGCTTTCAAGCCCCCGCTGGGGAAGCAGATGTTTGGTGCACAGGGCAAGTGTGAAGGCCAGGAAGTCCTGAAACGTTCCATTCGCCCTGTGCTCCATCTAGCGTTCTCCCCGCCGGTAAGGTGTGCCCAGGGCTTCTGGCACGCCACCAGAGCCTTTCTTGCCCAGTGCAGTCAGGACCAGCACCAGAATCACGCACAGGTAGGGCATCATGTTGAGGAGTTCGGGAGAGATGTGTTCCTGCAGCCGGAAACTCAGCACATAAAGTGCCCCGAAGAACACCGATCCCAGCATCACATACAGTGGGTTCCAGCGTCCGAAGATCACGATGGCGAGGGCAATCCAGCCAACCCCTCCAGTGGTTCCCTGCGTCCAGGACGGACGGTAGGCCACAGAGAAGAATCCTCCGGCCACGCCAGCCATGAACCCTCCGAAGACCACAGCGGCATAGCGGATCAGGGTGACGTTGAGGCCCTGGGCATCCACGGCTTTGGGGTTCTCTCCGACAGAGCGCAACATGACGCCCATTCTGCTTCTGAACAGCAGGGCCCACAGCAGCACCCCGATCAGGATGCCCAGGTAGGTCAGAATGCTCTGGTCGGTAAAAAGCATCGGTCCCAGGATGGGGATGTCTTTGAGTCCAGGGACACTGATGTTTTCCAGCGTGTCCAGCAGAGGCTGGCCCTCGTAGGCTTTGCCCAGCAGTCCGGTGGCTCCGGTGCCCAGAATGGTGAGGGCCAGACCGGACACGTACTGGTTGGCCCTCAGGGTGATGGTCATGAAGGCATGCAGCAAGCTGAAAACGGCTCCTGCAACCCCGGCCAGCAAAATGGCCAGTGCGGGGTTTCCAGTGGAGTGGGCCACTGCAAAACCGGTGAGGGCACCCACCAGCATCATGCCTTCCATGCCCAGGTTGACCACTCCGGCCCGTTCCACGTAGGTTTCGCCCAGGGCAGCCCACAGCAGTGGGGTCCCAAAGGCAAATGCCCGCCCGAGGATGCCCACCAGCCAGTTCTCAGCGTCCATTGGGGGTCTCCCTGGTGGTGTGGATTGGGGTCTGTTCAGGGGCTTTCACCAATTTGTAGCGGATCAGGGGTTCCGTGGCAATCAGGAGGAACAGCAGGATCCCGTTGAACACGTCCACAATCTGAAAGGGCATCTGCAGGGTCACTTTCATCACGTCTCCAGCGGCAAAAATCAATCCGAAGAACGGGGCGGTGATCAGGACCCCCAGGGGATTTCCTCTGGCGAGCCACGCCACGATGATGGCAGTGTACCCGTACCCCAGCGAGAGTTGCAGCGGATCCAGAAGTTTGTGGTGAATTCCGGTGAGTTCTCCCACACCTGCCAGTCCTGCAGCGCCGCCCGAAATCAGCATCACCAGCAAGGTGGTTTTCAGGGTGTTCATGCCCAGGTATTTCGCCACGGAGGGGCTTTCTCCCAGAATGCGCATCCTGAAGCCTTCGGTGGTGCGGCCCAGAATCAGACCCGTCACCACTGCGAACACCACCGCGATGATCAGGGTGCCCCAGTGCAGGTTGGTTCCGGGCAGGGTGGGCATCCAGGCACTGTCCTTGAGGGGATCGGTGTAGGCGTAACCATAGGCGGTTTTGCCTTTCCAGGGACCCTGCACCAGGTAATTCACCAGGTTGATCGCCACGTAATTGAGCATCAGGGTGGTGATCACCTCGTTGATCTGCAGTTTGAGTTTCAGCAGGGCCGGAATGAAGGCCCAGGCGGCTCCGGCCAGAAAGCCCACCAGCAGCATGATGGGCAGGGTGAGGGGATCTGGCAGGGGCACAAACAGGCCCACCCCTGCAGCAGCAGTGGCCCCCACCAGCAACTGTCCTTCTGCCCCAATGTTGAAAAAGAGTGTTCTGAAGGCCATCACCAGACCCACCCCGATCAGGAGCAGGGGAATGGTCCTTTGCAGCACTGCAGAAAAACCAGACCAGTCCGTCAGGGTGCCTGTAAAAATGGTCTGGTAGGCTTTAATGGGGCTGATCCCGTACAGCGAGAACACCACGCCCAGCAAAACCAGGGCCACCCCAATGCTGACCAGAGACAGCAGCAAGGTCCAGCGGGTGCTGGGGGCCTTGCGTTCCTGCAACAGAAAACCTGCGAATTGTTTCATGCTTCACCTGCCATCATCAGGCCCAGTTTTTCCCGCTGAAATTCAGCACGGGTGAGCGTTCCCGTGAAGGTGCCTGCAAAAATCACCACGATGCGGTCTGACAGGTTCATCAGTTCATCAAGGTCCTCGCTGACCAGCACGATGCCCATGCCCTGGGCACGTTTTTCCAGCAGGAGTTGATGCACCTGGGTGGTGGCCCCGATGTCCAGGCCGTAAGTGGGGTGGGCTGCGACCAGCACATCCGGGTTGCTTTCCAGTTCACGGGCCAGGATCAGTTTCTGCACATTCCCACCGCTGAGAAGCCTTGCTCTGGTGTCTGCAGAGGGGGTGCGAATGTCGTATTTCTGGATGTTTTGCCTGGCGTATTCACGGATGCGGGCAAAATCCATCAGGCCACTTTTTGAGTAGGGAGGCTGGTTCATGGACCGCAAAATCAGGTTTTCTTCCACACTCAGGTTGGGCACGATGCCGTAATGGTTGCGGTCTTCAGGAACGTGGGCAATCCCGGCCTGGAAAAATGCCTCTGCACCCTGACCTTTCATGGCCTTGCCTTTGACCACAATCTGGCCTTTTGTCAACGTCCGGAGGCCAGTCAGAACCTCGATAAGTTCCAGCTGACCATTACCGGCCACGCCAGCCACACCCAGAATTTCCCCGCCCTGCACGGTGAGGGTGACCCCTTTAAGGGCTGGCGCACCCCGGTCTCCCATGGCCCAGGCATCCGAGAGGTGAACCATCTCTCCTTTCAAATGGGGTTGCCCGGTCAGTCGGGTTTCCTGCAGCTCCTCTCCGATCATCATGCGGGCCAGGTCGGTCTTTTTGAGGTTCTGGTTGGGTGTGCTGCCCGTGACCTTGCCTTTTCTGAGCACGGTGATCTGGTCGCTGATGTCCAGCACCTCATCGAGTTTGTGGGTGATGATCACCATGCCGTGGTCCTGCCGCATGCGCCTGAGGACAGCAAAAAGCTCCTGCACCTCCTGGGGGGTGAGCACACTGGTGGGCTCGTCCAGAATCAGGAACCGGGCACCCTGCAACAGCACCTTGAGGATTTCCACCCGTTGCTGCTCTCCTGCAGAAAGCTGCCAGACGGGCGCTCTTGGGTCCACTTTCAGACCGTAGCGCTCAGAGAGCTCCAGAATGCGCTTTCTGATGTTGCCCACCGGATTCCAGAAAGAGGCACCTTTGTGGTGGATCTGGGACAGGGCAATGTTTTCTTCGACGGTGTGGGCCCGCACCAGCATGGGGTGCTGCGGCACCAGACCCACCCCCAGACGGATGGCTGCTCTGGGCGTGTCGATTTTGACGGCCTGACCATCCAGCAGGATTTCTCCACGGTCTGGCTGGTAAATGCCGTAAAGCACATTCATCAGGCTGGTTTTGCCTGCACCGTTCTCACCCAGGATGGCATGCACCTCGCCGACCCTGAGGGTGAGGGTCACATCGTCATTGGCAATCACACCAGGAAAAGTCTTGGTGATGTGGCTCAGCGTGATTTGCTGGTGGGTGATGGGCTGGACAGCCGTTCCCGGCTGAACCGCCCTCAAGACAGCCCCATGGGACCGGAAAACACTCCGGGCTTGAACCCTGGCTTGACTTGCATGTGGTTCCTTTCAACCCGTCTCACACGACAGGTTTACGCGGATACGCGTGCTCCAGTGGGTGCCTGCACCTCAGGCGGAAAGTCTTGCTGACTGGATGACGGTCTTGACGTGAGTCCCTTCTCACACGATTGGACTCAGCGCAAGTGTATCTAGCATCCACAATCCCTGTCAACACAAACCCAGTCAACTTGCCATCTGCTGTCCAGCAAAACAGGACCTGCAAGAAGCTGAAACGCTTGCAGGTCCTGTCTGTTCAGAAGTGTGGGGTCAAAACTCAGTTGACCACTTTGGTTTTGTTCTTCATGAAATCCATCAGGACGTACTGCCCGATGTTGTACGGGGTGGTGAAGTAGGCCTTGCCTCTGGTCATCTCGGTGATGCGGCGCACAAAAGAAATCAAATCTGCATCCTGGGCCAGCATGAAGGTGTTGATCTGGATGCCCATTCTGCGGCAGTTGGCCACTTCCTGCAGGGTGGTTCCCAGCACATAAGGGTCCAGGCCATAAGCATTCTTGTAGATCCTTCCATCGGGCAGGGTCAGGGCACTGGGCTTGCCGTCGGTGATCATCACGATCTGCTTCATGTCCTTGTTTTCCCGTTTCAGGAGCTGCTGGGCCAGCTTCAAACCTGCTGCGGTGTTGGTGTGGTAAGGACCGATCTGGGCCTGGGCCAGCTGGGAAATGGCCACCTGTTCTGCGCTGTCGTGGAACAGCACGAACTTCACGGTGTCTCCTGGGTACTGGGTGCGAATCAGGTGCGCCAGGGCCAGGGCCACCTGCTTGGCCGGCGTGAAGCGGTCCTCTCCGTACAGAATCATGCTGTGGGAGCAGTCCAGCAGCACCACCGTGGCTGCACTGGAGAAGTACTCAGACTGGCGCACCACCAGATCACTTTCCTCCATCTGACCAAAACCCTTGTGAATCACATTCTTGAGGGTTTCGGTGGTGTCCAGATTGAGGGTGTCTCCGAATTCGTAGGATTTCAGTTCTCCGGTCTGCTCCACCCCAGAGGCGTAATCGCGGGTGTCGTGGCTGCCAGAACTGGAACGTCCCATGCCGCCCATCAGATCCCGCAGGGTCTTGTAGCCCAGGAAGTCGATGGCCTTGTTGGTCAGCTCAAAGTGCGCCTCGCCGCTCTCGCCTGTCCCTCCGCCCTCGCCTTCTTCAAATTCCTTGCGGATGAAGCCGTCCTGCACCAGCTGGTTCATCAGGCGCTGCACTTCCTGACCCAGTTTGCTCTGGCGCATGTCTTCGGATTCCAGGGCTTCCCGCAGCATCTGTTCTGGCACCAGGTCCCGGTTGACCAGCGCTTCCAGAATGGCATCGAAGAGGTCGTCCATATTGGGCCTGGCGTTGGGATCCGGGTCGTAACGGTCGTTCATGCCCGAGCCGAGCAGGGCTTCCTGAATCATTTGCATCAGTTCGCTGGAGTCCAGAGATTCCAGTTCTGATTCGTATTTGCTGTAACGCGTTTGCTTCATGATCCCCCCGTGTCTTCTGATGGTACGCCCATTTGAGGGTCAGAATCGTAGGGAGAATGGGATTTCAGTTTTCTTGTGCTGCAAGCCGTTCCAGACGGTCTCGTTCTTCTGGCGTGTGGTAGGCCCGGGTCCAGCCCTTTTCGCTTTCCACCATGCCTCCCTCCAGATCCACGGACACACTCTGGGTGCCTGCATCAAAGACAAACGCACCGTACTGGGGCAGGTCTTCAAAAACATCTGCATCCATGAAATCGGGCAAAGCATCCTGGGGCTCCACATCCCCTTCAGAGGCTTCCAGCAAAACATACCCGCTGAGGGGGTAACGGTCTTCTTCCGCATCAATCCCGAAATACACCCGCACCCAGCCGCGTTCGGTCAACTGTTCGGCCCATGATGCAAATTCCTCCTGATGGGCATCGTTGTAAAGCCACATCTGGGTTTCCATGTCCAGCCCTTCGTCCATCTCCTCTGCCAGTTCTTCCCAGGCCTGTTTTTGCTCTGGGGTGTGGTAGGCCCGCATGTCTGCTTCGGCCACATCGATCAAACCACCCTGCAGGTCAGGTTCAACGCTGGCGGTGCCGACCTGAAACACATAAGCATTGCAGTAAGGCACCGAACTGAACAGCTGCAAATCCAGCAACGGGTGCCAGTGGTCCAGGGTTTCCACGCTGCCATCCAGCTTTTCCACCACCGAGTAATCTGCAGGGTCCCCTTCATCGTTGTAAAAATTGAGTCCAAAATAGATGCGGGCAATGCCAGCTTTTTGCAGCTCCCGGGCCGTCTGGTCCAGGGCTTTGCGGTTTCGTTTGTGAAAGGCAGTGAGGGCCTGATCTGTTGTAGACATATTCGACATCTTACATTTTCTTTGCATCTTGAAGTCTGCATTGCCAGAACCCTGAACAGTGCAGGCAGGAGGGCAAAATGCCCTCCTGCCTGCACTGTATTGCACTGTCTTACATTGTTTTTCTGGCTCAGTTCCAGCGGCCTCCGCCTTTAAAGCGGGGCTGTTCAGGTTCTGGAGCGGTGTAGGATTCCTCTGCACGGGCCAGTTTCTTGCGGCCATACAGGCCTTCCAGAATGAATTCTGCAGCACTCAGGCGGTGGGCATCGTTGTTGCCCTCTGAAAGCTGTCCTGCCAGAGGGATCAGGCCAGGCAGGTTGCGCATGCTGCGCAGAGCTCCCATCTCATCTCCAGCCTGGGGCACCTTGAAGACCCCGCCTTTCTCGAACCAGCGTTCCAGGTCGGTGGTGTCTGCCTTCACCCGTTTGGCAAAGACCTGGCCAGCCGCTTTGCGGATGATCTCTTTGGCCACCGTGTCTGCGCCTTTGAGTTCACCCTCGTATTCCAGTTCCAGCTTCCCGGTGATGGCAGGCAATGCCTGATACACATCGGCGACCCGTGCCACCGGGGCATCTCCGTGCAAGAGAGAACGGCGTTCGGTGCTGGCAGCCACCAGTTCAGTCAAACTGATGGGCAGGCGCTGGGACACCCCGGAAAGCTTGTCCACCCGGTTGTCTTCACGGGCCTGGAAAGCAATTTCCTCGATGAGCTCCTGAATGAAGGTGGGAAGCGTCACCCCTGCCGGGGTGTAGGCCTCGTTGCGGGTGATGGTCATGCCCTCTTCCACCGTTCTGGGGTAGTGGGTGCGCACTTCAGACCCGATGCGGTCTTTGAGGGGCGTGACAATCTTGCCCCGGGCCGTGTAATCCTCAGGGTTGGCCGAGAACACCAGCATCACATCCAGCAAGAGGCGGATGGGATACCCTTTGATCTGCACGTCTCCTTCCTGCAGGATGTTGAACAGCGCCACCTGAACTTTGGGAGACAGGTCTGCCAGTTCGTTCACGGCAAAGATGGCGCGGTTGGCCCTGGGCAACAGCCCGAAGTGCATGCTGCGGGTGTCTCCCAGCGAGGTGCCCAGACGGGCCGCCTTGATGGGGTCCACATCTCCGATCAAATCTGCCACTGTGACATCGGGGGTGGCCAGTTTTTCCACGTAACGGTCGTCGCGGTGCCACCAGCGGATGGGCAAATCCATCCCATGAGACTCCAGCAAAGCCTTGCCTTCTGCCCCAATGGGGTTGAGGGGATCATCGGGCATGTCAATGCCATCAATGATGGGGATGTATTCGTCCAGCAGGCTGGTGATCTGGCGCAAAATGCGGCTTTTGGCCTGGCCGCGCAAGCCCAGCAGGATGAAATTCTGCTTGCTGAGCAGGGCACCCACCAGCTGCGGAATCACGGTCTCTTCGAAGCCTTCAATGCCTGGAAAGAGTTTTTCACGGTTGCGCAGTTTGGAAATCAGGTTTCTGCGCACCTCATCTTTGATGCTTTCGGTTTTGTGGTCAAAGGGCTTGCGCCCAGCGTACTGCGGAAGTTCAAGAAGTTCCCCTAGCGTATGAGGTTGCAGCATAACTTACCCTAACACCCCCCTGTCAAAGCAACTGTGAAGTAAAACGGCAGAAGACGAATCTTCTGCCGTTGGGCACACTTTGTTTGCAAGAATCAGAACAACAGCAGGTTGCGGGAAGCCGCCTGAAACTGCAATTTGTCGCTGGGGGCATACACGATGGAGCTGCCCCGTTTCATGCTGCCTGCCATGGAGAAGGTCAGGCGGCTGGCACTGCTCTGGGCGTTGACACAGGTGGCCTGGATGTTGCCATCCACCAGACAGTTGAGGTAAGTGACCACAAAAGCACTGGTCTTCAGGTAGTCCGCCAGCAAAGAACCCTTGGAGGTGGTGTAGCTGGGCTTGTCCAGCAGAGAAGCAGCGTCCAGGGCTTCCAGGTATTTTTTAAGGCTGGTGGCATTGATGGCTTGCTGGTACGCATAAAGGGTCCAGCTGGTGGCATCGTTTTGTGGATCTGCACCTGGGTTCTCATTGGCGGGGGCCTGAGTGACCACCGTGCTGCGGGCGACAGCGTAAAAAGCCATGAACCGCACACAACCATTTTCAGACACCCCCAGGGTGCAGGCAGCAGTGCTGTCCCGGGGATGCAGCAGCATGGCCACCATGGGGTGGGTGCCCAGGGTCCAGACGTTGCTGCTGGTGAGGGGGTTTTTCACGGAGTAATCCCCAGAGCCAAGGGTGATCACTGCTCCACTGGGAAAAATGTACCCTGCTGCAGACAGGTTGTCTGCAATGTAATTCCCGGTGTTGCGGAAATCTTCCATCATTTGCTGCTGGTTGTAAATGGAAGTGGTGTTTTTGACGCCCACCTGCAACTGCATCAAACCGATGCCCAGAATGAACACCCCCAGCACACCTGCCACCAGCATCTCAATCAGGGTGAAACCTTGCTGGGGCTTCATGAGCCTCCTCCTGCAGGAGCTGCAATCTGCAAAGTGAACACTTCCACGCGACCTTTGGGGGTGGTCACGGTCAGGATGACGCTTTTGAGAGGAACCGGGGTGACATCATTGACCGCAGTCACCACCAGGGCAGGGGCGTAGGTCAGGGAACGGATGTTCACCGGGGTTGTGCTGGGAACAGCTGTTTTGACATCCACTTTGTATTTGTAACCGGTGGGAGGAGCAACCGCCTGCCCAGAGCCGTTGATGGGCAACATGTTGCTTTTGTAGTTGCCCGCAATGCTCCAGTAAGCCCGCACATCATCCATGTAGCTTCTGGAGAAAGCTTGCATGTTGGTGTCGTATTGTGCAGCACTGTTCAGCTGGAAACCACTGAGAAAGTAGGTCGAGAGGATGGAGATCACACCAATGAGGGCAATGGCGATGAGAATCTCGATGATGGTGACGCCTTTGTTGTTCATTTGATCACCACTTTGCCGCCCATGCCAATCAAGTAAATGCCCTGGGTGGCGTTGTTTCGGCCTTTGAGCGTGATGGCCAGGTTGGTCTGGTCCAGCAGACCATAAGGGGCCTGAAAGTTCAAGGTTTTTGAGCCACTGCCATCAAATTTGACCCCGGTGGCCAGGTTGCGCACTGTGGTAACACTGTTGTTGGTCACCTGATAGTTGCTGGCTCCTCCCACCCAGGTGATGGTCCAGTTGCTGGAGGTTTTTCTGGCCTGGGCACGCAGGTTGTTCAGCTCGCCAGCGAATTGAACCACACCATCACGCAATTGCTGTTTGGTTTGAAAATTGAAAAAACTGAAAACAGCAATTCCACTCATGATTCCCATCACCGCCACGGTCAGGAGAATTTCAATGAGGGTAAAACCTGCCCCGGATTTCATTTTGTGCCCACCTTCCATTCGCTGCGTTGCAGGATGGGCAGGTCATCTTGCTTGATTTTCATGAAGCTCTTCATGCGGGCATCATAGTAGATGCTGAGGCCACGCTCGGTGGTGTTGTCCACGCCTTCCGTGCCAATGGTGTTCCAGCCTTCGGTGAGTTTGTTGCGGCTGTTGCTGTCCACTGCGCTTGGGTTGCTGCCTGTGACCAGCACGCCCGTGTCTGCAGCAGCCATGCTGCCACGCAGATCCCAGCGGCCCTGCAGCCTGGAGTCCTGGCCCGTACCGTGTTTACCGCGTGCAATGGAGAAAATGGCATTGGAAGAGTAGAGCAATCCATCGGTGCGCAGGGGACCTTTGTTGCGGGTGGCGGTCCCACAGCTTCCACCGTTTTTGTCCACGGTGGAAGCACATTCCACAGATTTGACCCACAGGGACTTCAATTGCTGCTTGGAAATCCAGGCATTGGTGCCGGACATGGTGAGTTTGTTGGCTTTGTCCCAGATGGCTTTCAGGCCAGCAGCAGTGACATTTTTGGTGCCTGCAGAAGTTTTCACTCCGGTGGTGGCCGTGAAGTTGTTGCCGTATTTGTCTTTCAGGACACCACCCACCACTTCAAAACCAATCACACTGGAGCTTCTGTAGTCATCGGTGCCTTCGCTGTTCAGCACGTTGTAAAAGAAAACAGGAGCATCTTTTTCATAGGTGTAGAACCTGGGGGTGTAGCTGGGGTTCAGCACAGCTTTTTCCAGTTCTGCACGGTTGAAGATGGTGGCTTCTCTGGCGCTGAAAGACATGATGTTGCATTTGTTGGTGCAGCTGCTGAGGGCAGGGTCGTTGCCTCCCGAATCCACATATTGATCGGCGGCTTTCAGGGAATTGGAACCGGTGTCTCCAGACTGCATGCGGCGGGTCAAAAAGTCACCGATCATCATGTTGCCACCCGCAATCAGGCCCACCTGGGGCAGGGTTTCGGGTTTGGTGTAATCACAAGTTGCAGCCGGAGCACAGTCGTAGGTGACGTCTCCCATCACATACACGTTGCCGCTGGCAATGATTTTTCCGGTGCCTGCAATTTTTCCGCGGATGACCACATCACCGTTGATGTAGGTGGTGCCTTCCAGTTTCAAGGTGGAAGAGGTGCCATCCAGCACCACATTCTGTTTGGTGCTCCACTTGGTGCTGGTCACTTCAGTGGCGTTGCCTGCAGGCCAGTCGTAAAGCCCTGCAGCAGAAGGATTGATGGTGATCTTGCCCCCCATGATCTTGCCTTTGGGGTTTTCCTCATCCATGTTGTTGTTGGAGTTGTCCACCACTTCATCCCATTCCAGCTGGTCAATGGTGTTGTTGGGGGTGCCTTTTTCAGGAATGGGCAGGGGGAATTTGTCAGGCAAAACCCCATCAGGCCATTTGCCCCCCAGGGCGGCATCCACGTTGGCCTTGTCCGGGTAATTCACGTAAAAGTTTTTGTAGGCTTTGTCTTTGCAGTTGGTGACCGTCTGGCAATTCTGGGGGGTCAGGTTCTGCATGGTGCGGCTGGTGATGGCTCCCTGATCCACCGTCTGGGTGGTTTGCAGCGACAGGGTGTTCATCTGACTGGTCAGGTCGTTGCCGGATTTGTCCTGGAATTTTCCGCGCAGGTACAGGGTGCCTGCAATCACGGTGTCCACGTGGTCGTGCTGGGCAGCTTCTTCAGGGTCAGGGCGGATTTGCATGGTTTCCAGAGAAGCCACTTTGACGCGATCCTGGGGATTGGTGGGAGCCGCAGCACCACCCAGCGCACTCATGTCCTGAATGGTGGTGTGGCAGAAAATGCAGTTCACGTTGTTGGTGAGCAGGGCATAGTCAAAGCCGTTGAACAGTGTGCCAGCCACCTTGAAGACCTGGCTGAGCACACGGGTGGTGCCATCCTGCAGGGTGCCCGTGCTGACAATGTCAAAGACCACATCGTTGTTGGCCATGGGGCGACGGGTGATGGAAATGTTGTACTGTCCTCCACCAGAAAGGGTGCGGTTGACAGTGAAGTTGCCTCCGGGTGTTTTGAAGGGTTCAGATGATGCATTGAGTTTCAGGCGGTAGTCTGCCGAACTGGTGGGGGTGACACCACTCCAGATCTTGTGCCAGACCTGATAAACAGCTTCTTCAAGACCAGATTCGGCGGCGTATTGGGCCTGGGAAATTCTCACGGAATATTTGGCATTTTTGCGGTTGCCCACTGCGCTGACCGCAGCAATCCCAACGAGAATCACAACGATCAACAAAAAACCCAGAGCAGTAACAGCGGCAAATCCACCATTTCTTTTGCGAGAGGTTTGCGGGTGAGGAACAGTTTTCGCCATAATCATTATTGTAACGAAGTATGAGAAGAATGCAAGCAAAAGATAAAAAAATTTACGCTTCAGACATGGCTTTTTGCACACGTTTCTTGGCACAAAAGACCGTTACAATTTAAAATTGTGTGGCTAGGTGCTTTTTGAGGTGTCCTGGGCCTGCCTCAGGTGCTTGTTGAGGGCGTTGAGCGACTTGAGGGGAACCGCTACAACCTGCAGGGCCTCCAGATAATTGACCAGCAGCTCTGGGTTGGCCACTTTCACACCCCCCAGATCGAAACCCCGAATGTCACTGTTGTCAAACATCGCCACAGGGATCACCCGGGTTTTCAGGATTTTTTCCAGAAACACATTGCGGCTGCGGATCAGGCGGATCAACTGGTCCTGGGGTTCTCCATTGACTTTCAGCTGCATGCCCTGGGCCACCACATACCCCATGAAAGGCTGCATGTAAATGGCATAAATCCCGTACCTGGACAGCAGGATGTAGGCATAGTGGGTGTCTTCCAGGTAAACATCTTCTCTGATGAACCACTCATCACTCAGGGTGTACACCCAGTGGGCCATTCGCATGGAGTGGGGCACTGGGGGAGGCGTCTCGGGGGTGTCAGGCGGCACATGCACGTCGTTTTTGCGGAAGAACATCACTACACCAGACCTCCGCCCCGCCTTGTTGCAAGCAGGGTGTGGATACTCCTTGTTTCAAATATTAAAACATGCTTTCACCAGAGTATATCTCTATTCAGCAAGGCTTCAGCCCACCCTGACCCGGTGGGCTGGGTTCAAAGAGGATTTGTGTAGACATCTTTACAAATTGACTACATTTCAGTCATTTTCCCTGAAAGGCACCATACTGTCCTCTGAAGTAAAGCAGAGCGTCCTGGTCGGTGTAGCGGGTGTGCGTGATCTCTCCCAGAAAGAGGGTGTGGTCTCCGGCTTCAATGGCTTTGTCTTTCTTGAGCACCAGATTCACCAGCGCACCTTCCAGCACAGGAACACCATCCCACTCTGCGAACTCTGGCTCCTGGTCGTGCAGTTTGCCAGCAAAGTGGTTGCTCCAGTGTGCCTGCTCCTGGGACAGAACGCTGATGCCAAAGGTTTCTGCAGCCAGCAGGTGGGCATGCATGCGGGCCTTGTTTGCCACCGAAACCAGCACCAGAGGGGGCTCCATGGAAACGCTGACAAAAGCACTGGCGGTCATGCCATAAACCTGGCCTTCTTGCTTGCAGGAAATGACGGTAACGCCACTGGGAAAGCGCCCCAGACTGGCCCGAAAATGTTGAGGATCAATGGGATGAAACATGCTTCCAGCATAAGCCGAAAAAAGCCAATGCAAAGTGTGCAAGTTACACCAATTCAGGAAGGAACCTCAAGAAGAAACAGGGGTTTCCTGCAACGCCTGCTCTTTGCGCACCACATGTTCCCGCACTTCAGAGATCACGTAGGTGCAGGCTTCCACACAGGGAATCGCACCAGGAACCCCATCAAGAAAAGTCTGGTAAAGGGTGTCTCCGTACCACAAACGGCTTTTCAGGCATTTTCCACAAATTTTCTTGCTGACCTGCTCCACATCTTTTAAAGTGGCCTGCTGCACCCGACTGTAAATCCCGGTCTGCCTGCGGGCCGTGCTGATCCAGGGTGTGACCCTGAGTGCCCCTCTCTGGTACAGGAAGGTGTCTTCAATGACCCCGGGATACACATGCCCGATGGCCCGCTGGAAATCGGATTCGTTGAACACCGCTTTCCAGCCAGTGGGAAGGTTGCGAAGCGTGTGCACTGGACGGTATTCTCCTGCATCTGAAAGGCGCACCAGATCCCGCAGGGATTCAGGACTCACAAACACCTGCAGCTGGTCCTTTCCCTGATCCAGCATGTGCTGAACGGTATAAAGCCCCACTTCCTGCTGGATCAGCAGTTCTCCCAGGCGCATGCCCTGCCGGGCCAGGTCCAGAAAAGTTCCCCAGGCTGCCTGCTGCTCTGGACTGGGTTCTCCACTGGCTGAACTGTTTTTCAGGGCATCCTGCGCCAGTTCCAGCACCACCTCTGCCAGCATGGGATGGGTGCCCACAGGCAAAGCGTAATGCACGGTGTGTTCTGCAAATGCCGTGGTTTTTCCGGTCAGACCCAGTTCTTCTGGAATGGTTTCCTGGGTGTGCCAGCCCTCTGCAGTGAAGAAAGGCACCATCACCACATGCTTTGCTGTGAACAGGGTGTCCCAGGTGTCCACTTTGGGGTCTTCATCCAGAAAGAGCGCGTGCACTTCTTTGAAAAGGCCCTGCTCACGCAGGCGGTCCCGGTTCTGGTAAATCACCCGGTTGCTGTTCTGATTGCGGGTGGTCCCATGTCCGATGATCAAAAGCCCGGTGTCTTCGGGGGACAGTTCGGGAAAGGCCTCTCTGGCCCTTTCCAAAATCACCTCCGCCATTTTGGGATGCACCCCGAAAGGCTGGGTGTAACGCACGGTTTTGCCACCCAGTTGCCGGGTGATGCCATGGGCAGGCACCGGACCTGCATGTCCCAGGTTGAGTTCTCTGGGGATCACCGTCTCGGTGAAGTAACCCTCACTGATGAACATGGGAATCACCGTGACATCCGAATAGCGGGTGGTCCTGAGCACCTGTCTGAGGGAAGGCTCTTCTTTCCAGTACCCCTCGATCACCTCACTGAAAGACCCTGCCTTGCGCAGCAGTTCTGCATAGTGGTAAACCGCCCGTGCAGAATCAGGATTGAGGTGGGAGCCGTGTCCGATCAGCACCAGTGAACGCATACGGCCATTCTACCCGATGCAGGCAAAAGATCCCTGGGGCTTTTTAGAGCATTTGACAGAAGAAGAGGTTGCTGCTAGGGTTGATGTTTTTTGGAATAGAAGGATTCAAAAGAATCCTTCTATTCCACTGATAAATGCAGTAGGTGTTTTGGACTGCGGTCTGCGCTCACTTCTGGGCAGTGGTCAATCTGGGCACCATCAGGATCGCATTGGGGACAGGTCTGGACCAGGTGCGGTTGAGGAACCCGCCTGAAACAAACACTGTGGCACTGGTTCCGCTGTCCAGACGCATGGCCTGCTTCAGGCCCGCTTTGAGCAGGGCACGGGCAAAGTCTTCCGGGGTGCCCCATTTCAGGTATGCAAAGACGTAATCTCCTGCACCTGTGGTCCCAAACGCCACCTGACGGGTGGGCCTCCAGACACTTGCCCCGGTGTCAAAGTCTTCTTGCACAGCATTGACGGCATACTGGCTGTCTTTGACCAGCATGGGTCCAGCCGCCAGCACATCGCGCGCGGTCAGCCAGGATTCATCGGTCCAGGCCACACTGACCCCCACCGTTGCCCCCACTTTGGTGGGCAAAATGGGGTGTTTTTCGGGCTGGAATGTGACGGTTATTTCTCCTTCTGCGGCCTTGAAAGCGCCTGTGCTCACCCGGGTCACAACACCATCTTGCACCGTCAGGGTCACAAAATTCTTGCCTCCCACCACGTTTTTTCCGTCTCCCACAAAAAGGGTCAGCCAGCCGTCCCTGGGACCTGATCGCACCGAATTGACCCGCTCCTGACCCAGCGGAGTGGAGAGGGTGTAACGGGCTTTGGGAATGCCCCACATCAAATCCCCCGAAGAGGTGAAGCCCACGGCTGCCCGTTTTTCCAGACCTCCAAACAGCAAGCGGCCTTCTTTCACCACCATGTCTACGGGAAATCCGGTTTTCATGTCGAAGTAACCGCCATTGATGCCTGCCACGGCCTGTCCCTGCTTCACGAAGGTTTCCACACCCTGCAAGAAACCCGAGGTCAATTTGGGTTGAAACTGGCTGCGCTGGAAAGTGAGCAATTCCAGGTCTCCCAGTTTCTGGTAGGACACCCCGGCAGGCAAACTGGAAAGGTTGGGGAAAGGAGGTGTTACAGGACGCACAAATTGAAAAACATCAATGACGACCCGGGGCGGGTTTTGCAGGGGAAACACCTTGAATTCTGCATCTCTGGAGAGGGTCAGGCTGGCCCGCATGCCCTGGGCATTTTGCTCCACCCGAATGCCCTTTACCCCTTTTGAACCTGCAATGGCCTGGGCCAGATTCTGCCCCTGGGTTGCAAACAGGGTGATTTTGTTGTCTTTCACCTCGTACTGGGTGGGAGCAGAGAGGTCCAGCACGATGCGGGTGCGCTCTGTGTACTCCTCGATCTGCACGCTGTGCCGGATGCCCTGGAATTGGGGCAGCACCACCTGGGGAACTTCAGGGTTGGGAACGGGTTCGGGCAGCATGGGCGCTGGGGAAGTCTGGGCAGTTTCAACAGGTTGAGCAGCAGGCACCACCACAGGCAAAGCAGCATAATCCAGCAGTTCAGGCAGGTTGTTGAGGGCCCTGAAACCCAGAGCGTCCAGCACAGCAAGGGGCACATACCATTTTCCCTGCTCAAAGACCAGACCAGGAAGGGTTGCGCCCTCCCAGCCAGAACCACTTTTGAACACAAAACGGTTGTTCTGGAAGACAAGTTCAATGGTTTGCCGGTCCTGGTTGACCTGCACACCCAAAAGCACCAGACCTTCCAGGGGAAGCACCTCCTGGCCTTGCAGGGTCCGGGTCTGGGTGCGGGCGTTCTGCCCCGCCAGGTACACCGGACGGGCATGGGCAGAATTCAGGAAAAGCAGCAGAGCAACAGCAAAAACACGGGAACGCATGACACTCCCAAATGTAAGGGTTTTGTGGCTGCATTGGGTGAGATCCCACAAAGGTTAAGGGACTAGTCACACCTGAAGGTGTCCACATCCACCTCCAGATCCTCTCCCCAGCTGAGAACCTGTCCCGAGCGTTCCAGATGGTAATTCTGAAAACGCTCGGGATTTCTGAGGGGAGCAAAAACCAGTCCTTCTCTGAGCCAGGACATCAGGTTGACCCTGAGCTGGACGCCATCGGTGTAATGAAGCCGGAGACTGTAAGGTGGAATGTAATCCACACGCTGGACGCGGTACAACATACCTTAAATTACGTCCAATTGTTGGAAAGCACATCAGCACATTCACACCCATGCCCTAAGCTATTTGTCGTGCTGCTCGCCCTGATCCTGTTCCTGGTTACACTTGTCCTGGTCATTCTTCAACCCTTCAAACTTTCCATTGGCTGGAGCGCCACCATCGGGGCGGTCATTGCCCTGCTGCTCGGCCTGGTGGATGTGCAGGACGTGCAAACCGTGTGGGGCCTGATCTGGAACGCCACCCTCACCTTCATTGCCCTGATCGTCATCAGCCTGCTGCTGGACGAAGCCGGGTTCTTCAAATGGACCGCCCTGCACGTCAGCAGGTGGGGTGGGGGCAGCGGAAAACGCCTTTTTGTGCTGATGGTGGTGCTCGGAGCGGCGGTCACCAGCGTTTTTGCCAACGATGGGGCTGCCCTGATCCTGACCCCGATCATGCTGGAAATCCTCTTTGCCCTGGGGTTCACAGGCCCGGTGGCCCTGGCTTTTGTGATGGCGGTGGGTTTCATTGCCGATGCCACCAGCCTGCCCCTGATCATCTCCAACCTCACCAACATCATCACCGCCGATTACTTCTCCATCAGCTTTGAGCGCTATGCCAGCGTGATGGTGTGGGTCAATCTGGCCTCTCTTGCTGGCAGCCTGGGCCTGCTGTACTGGATTTACCACAAGAGCATCCCTGCAAAGTACGACCTGCAAAGCCTGCCTGATCCGCAAAGCGCCATTCGCAGCAGGGGGGTGTTCATGTCTGGATGGGCCGTCCTGCTGGTCCTGTTGCTCGGCTATTTCAGTGCAGAACGGCTGCATGTCCCGGTCAGCTTCATCACGGTGGCCGGAGCGCTGTGGTTGTGGCTGGTGGGCGGTCAATCCCGCAAACTCAGCACCCGCAAAGTGCTGAAAGGTGCCCCCTGGCACATCGTGGTTTTCAGCCTGGGCATGTACCTGGTGGTGTACGGCCTGAAAAACCAGGGCCTCACCAGCGAACTCAGCCGCCTGCTGGAACAGATGGGAGGCAACCTGTGGACCGGCACCCTCGGGGCAGGTTTTCTGGTGGCCCTGCTCTCCAGCCTGATGAACAACCTCCCCACCGTGCTGATCGGAGCCCTGGCCATCGACGGAGCGCAGGTCTCACAGACCATCAAAGAAGGCATGATCTACGCCAACGTGGTGGGCAGCGATCTGGGACCCAAAATCACCCCCATTGGCAGCCTCGCCACCTTGCTGTGGATGCACGTGCTGGCTTTGAGGGGAATCCAGGTGACCTGGGGATATTATTTCCGCATTGGGCTGCTTTTGACAGTGCCTGTGTTGCTCTTGACACTGGTGGTGCTGGTGGTGGTTTTGAAGGGGAATGCAGGCTGAGATCTCTGAGGTCAGATCCCCCGCACCTCACTCCGTTCGGTGGTCCCCCCTTAACGAAGGGGGGTTGGTGGGAAACTGAACTGGAGACCATGTCAGACAACCAAAAATCCCCCAACGCTGACGGGGGACAGCCTTGAGCGATAGCGAAAGGCAAGGGGATCTGACCTCAGCACTCCCAGACGCACACCAAGTCCCCCTTCGTTAAGGGGGACAGCCTTGAGCGAAGCGAGGAGCCGGGGGATCTATCGCTTCACAGGAATCAACCCCAGCAGCACCACCAGCCCCAGCAAACTGAGCACCAGACCTGCATTTCCCGTCCAGAGAAACACGGCTGGTGTGAGGGCACTGACCACTGCAGGCACCAGATGGGCACTGCCCAGGGCATGGAAAGCCACCACAGCACCCAGAATCAGGGCCAGCAGCACGGCCAGAGCAGCAGGCAGGTAGGTCACCAGATAAGCGCCAAACACGGCAGAAAGGGTCAGGCCCAGCACCGAGAACACCAGTCCCAGCAGGGGAACCTTGCGGTTTCTGAGCAGGCTGGAGAACACCACCCAGCCCACCAGCAACAGCAAGCTGACCGGAACAAAACTGAACACCTTGATCAGGGTCTCCCGGATGGCCACACCCGAGAACGCCAGCACGATGCTCTGGGCGGTGATGATGTTTTTGAGGTCCCAGGTGTAGCGGTTGCCGCCCTGCGAGGTGGGGTACAGGCTTCCGGTCTGGAATTTGGTGTTCTGGTCGGAGGTGAGCACCAGTTTGAAGGCTTTGATGGGTTCGCGTTTGTTGCTGAGTTCGTAGCGCCACATGCGGGAACCCTGATTTTTGTACTTGACCTGCACGGTGATTTTCTCTTGTGCAGCCACTTCACCTTCCCAGAGGTACCCCTGACTTAAATTGGCCAGTTCGTACTGCTTGCCGTTCACGGTCATCTGGAAGTCTTTGAGCGTGCCAGAGCCGTAAGGGAGCGGAAAATTGAACCGGACGGTGGCCACCTGATCCAGCGGGTTCTCAAAAACGTAGCTGCCGTCAAAAGAGGCGTTGTAGTAAGAGCGTTTGCTGTCGGAACTCTGGATGAACCCCAGGTTCACTTTGATGTCGGTGCTTTCCAGGGCGATGGGTTCCTCTGTGAGCTGGGTGGCTTCGCGGGTGAGCACCAGATTGCGCCCACTGCGGCGAAACTGGTCCTGCAGTCTGGTGATGTTTTCGGTGCTGGGATCGGGCAGGTAAGGGGTGAGGATTTCTGCACCTTCCACCCCGATGCGGTCCAGAATGTCGGGGGGCAAAATCAAATTGCGGGTGTAGGTTCTTTCCTGGATGTAGCTGGCATACGGGCTGTACTGGGTGGTGTCTCCGGCAGCAGGCATTTCGGTGCTGGAGAAGGTGGCGCTTTCCCGGTGCAGCAGGCGCACATTCAAATCGTTTTTGAGCAGGCCCAGGGCCAGCCAGGCCCCCCAGGTGGTCAGGGCCAGCAGCAACACCAGGCCCAGCGGACTGAACAGGGGCCTGAACACCTGCCCCAGTTTCTGCAGGGCATCCCGGTCCACACGGGTGACAATCCAGGCCACGATGCCCAGAACGAGCGCCACACCCAGCAGACCTGCAAAAATCCACAGGCCATTTTGCAGCAGCATTTCCCAGAGGTTTTGCAGCAAATCTTTAAACTGTTCAATCATGTCCTTATGGTAGGTTTTTTTGTTTTGAATGGGTATGACAAAAATAAGGAAAGCCGTGAAAACAATGAGGGGTGTCCTGACTTGATTTTCTGGATTTTAAGACTATAATTTTGATGCTCCAGATTTAAAGTCGACGCACATTTGCATGGTGCACCTGTGCTGCTGTAACAGCAGGCTGTTAAGATGGCAGCATGACAGAAGCCACAGGTGCAATGCAGGATGCAGTCCAGCAGGTGGGTTTCATTGGGCTGGGGCACATGGGGGAACCCATGGCCCTCAATCTTGTGAGGGCAGGCATTCCCCTGCTGGTCTGGAACCGCACACCCGCCAAAACCCAGCTCCTGAAAGATGCAGGAGCACAGGTTGCCCAGAATGCCCCAGAGGTTTTTGCAAAAACAGAGGTCATTGTGCTGATGCTGGCCACCGAAGACAGCATGGATGAGGTGCTGGGACGGGGCACGCCTGCTTTTGCCACCCACCTGCGGGGCAAAATTCTGGTGCACATGGGCACCACCTCGCCAGGGTATTCCCGCAGTCTGGAACAGGAGGTCAGGGCTGCTGGGGGCCAGTACGTGGAAGCCCCGGTTTCCGGGTCCCGTGTTCCTGCCGAAAAAGCCCAGTTGATCACCATGCTGGCTGGAGACAACGCTGCGCTGGAAACCATCCGGCCCCTCCTCAGACCGCTCTGTCGGGAAATGGTGGATTGCGGCCCGGTGCCCAATGCCCTCCTGATGAAGCTTTCGGTGAATCTGTTCCTGATCACCCTGGTCACAGGCCTTTCAGAGGCGTACCACTTTGCAGAAAGACAGGGGGTGGACCCTGCCCTTTTCACGCAGGTGCTCGCTGCAGGTCCCATGGCGAGTGATGTGTCCAGAATCAAGGCCAGCAAACTCCTGCAGCAGGATTTCTCGGTGCAGGCCTCCATTGCAGACGTGTTCAAAAACAACCGTCTGGTGGCAGAAGCCGCCCGAAGTGCAGGCATTGCCTCTCCCCTGCTGGACGTGTGCTACGCCCTTTACGGCGAGACCCTGAACCTGGGATTTGGTGGGCTGGACATGGCTGCAGTGGTCCGGGCCATTGAAGCCCGCACAGACCACAAAGACCAACCTCAGGGAGATTCCTGAGGCATCATCTGGCAACCTTGCCTGCCCCATGCCCGTAATTCAGAAACATGAAACCTACATTTCTTGTGGCAGCCGCCCTGCTGATGGGCAGTGCTCTGGCGGCAAACACGGTCAAACTCAACATCAATGGTCAGGTCATCGAAGCCCCGGTGGTCAAGGTGAACGGCAAAGACGTGGTGCAGGTGCCCCTGGACTTCCTGCAATCTGCAGGAGCCCTTTTCACGGGGGGCAGCAATCAGGTGGACGCCCTGCAGGGCTGCGTCAACCAGGATTTGTTCAATGGCGTGTGGCGTCTGAAAGTGGGCGAGCAACACCAGCAGACCGATGATGACGAATACTGGTTCACGGAATTCACCGTCAGCAACGGCAGCAAGTACAACCTGTTCCTCTCGCAATACATCGATTCAGACAAAATCACAGTGGTGGACGCTGCAGGCAAAATCAGCAGTGAGAACTACATCTTTGAAGCTGTGAAAAATCAGGTGGCAGGACCGCAGTTGCCTCCGGGCGGGTCCATCAAACTGCGGCTTGCCACCCGCCTGAGAACCATCACCCCGCCCCTCAGCAAAATCCTGATTCAGATCGATGCCACCCGTGTCCCAAACGGGGCCAACATCAAGAAACTGCCTTTTGTGAAAACCCCGAATTTCAGGATTGACATGACGTGTAAGAAATAAAAGAGCCAGGGAGAACACCTCCCTGGCTTTACAGGAGCATAAATTACCGCATCATCACCGCAGGTTTGGCCCCCGAGATGATCATGCCCAGAACCTCGTCTTGCGTCACATCCTGGGTGCGCACGGTGCCCACCAGTTTGCCGTTTTTCATCACGCTGACCCGGTCTGAGAGGTCGAACACATCGTGCATGTCGTGGGAGATCAGGAAGATGCCCACCCCTTCGGATTTCAGGGCCTTGATCAGTTCGCCCACCTGACGGGTTTCCTGGGGTCCCAGTGCAGCAGTGGGCTCATCCATGATCAGGACTTTTGCTTTGAAGTAGATGGCGCGGGCAATGGCGATGGCCTGCCTCTGGCCCCCCGAGAAGGTCAGCACAGGTTTTTTGAGGGTGGGCAAATGGACTTTCAGGCGGTCCAGCACCTGCCGGGACTCGTACTCCATGTGGTCCTCGTCCAGGGTGCCGCCACGCAGCAATTCACGGCCCAGAAAGATGTTGGCTGCCACATCCAGGTTGTCTGCCAGTGCCAAATTCTGGTAGATGGTTTCGATGCCGCTTTTCTGGGCGTCTTTGGGGCTGCGGATGTGGGCTTCCTGACCTGAAACCAGGATCCTGCCCGAATCTGCAGTGTACGCACCGGAAAGGATCTTGATCAGGGTGCTTTTTCCTGCCCCGTTGTGGCCCAGCAGGCCGACCACTTCACCGGGGTAAAGGTCCACGGAGACATCGTCTAAAGACTGCACGCCCCCGAAGCGCTTGCTGATGTTTTGCATTTCCACAAGCTTCTGCATGCTCACCTCGGGCGGTTCCTGTTGTAAATGACATCCATCCACACCGCCAGAATCAGGACGCCCCCCTGCACCACGTTCTGCCAGGCGGTTTGCAAATCCATCAGTCCCATGCCGTTGGCAAGGCTGGACATCAGCAGTGCGCCCAGCATGGCTCCGGTGATGGTTCCCAGGCCCCCAGCAAGTGAAGTCCCACCGATCACAGCGGCAGCAATCACGCTGAGCTCTGCCAGCGTTCCGGTGGAGTTGGTGCCTGCGTTCAGTCGGGCGGTCTGGATGGCTCCAGCGAGACCCGCCAGCACGCCCATCAGGGCAAAAATCTGCACCGTGAGCATGCGGGTGTTGATCCCGGCCAGACGGGCCGCTTCAGGGTTGCCCCCGAAAGCGAACACATAGCGTCCAAAGCGGGTGTTTCTGACCACCCAGGTCATGATGCCAATGACCAGAATGGTGATCAGCACAGGAACGGGCATTCCTCTGGGAATGTCGGTTCTGGGATAGGTGTAGCCGTTCATCACCAGGGTGAAACCTGCAATCAGCAGCAGGCTGATCAGGGTGACCACGGTCTGCGCCCAGACGGGACGGATGGCGAGGCCTCTGGACTGGCGTTTGCGGTAACCGGAGATGTCCCCTCCCAGAACGGCCAGCATGGCAAAAAGGCCCAGCGTCCAGGTCCAGGGGCCACCGATGGAGCCGCCTAGACCGCCGCCCAGCACCTGAAAGTTGTCGGTGAGGGGAGCGATGGTTTGCCCGGAGGTCAAAATCCAGGCACCGGAACGGTAAATCAGCAGCCCACCCAGCGTGATGATGAAGCTCGGCACCCCCAGGTAAGCCACGAAATAGCCCTGTGCTGCACCCAGTCCGGCTCCCAGCACCAGGCCGAGCAGCAGGGTGACAATGGCATTCCAGGGGTCAGGAATGGGCAGGTGGGTGTTGGTCACGGCCATCACCATGCCCGCAAAACCCAGCATGCTGCCAATCGAGAGGTCGATGTTGCGCGTGACAATGATCAGGACCATGCCACCCACCATCACGCCCACCACACTGGTCTGCACCGCGAGGTTCCAGAGGTTTCTGGCGGTCAGGAAGGTGAAGTCGGTCAGCAGGTGAAATCCCAGCCACACCACCGCAATGGCGACCACCATGAAAACCAGACGCCCATCCAGTTGCAGGCTGGACATCAGGCTCTGGCTTGTTTGTTTTTCTGCACTTCTTTGCATGTTGTCCTTGAGGGCCAGGGGCCAGCGGTCAGGGTGTTTGTGCCGAGAGCCGAGGGCCGAGGGCCGAGAGCGAAAAGACCAGAGTTGAACATGGTCGGAAGAGAGGGGCAGCAAGAAATTGAAGACGAAAGCCCATTTTTCTGCTTCCCAGATGTTTCAAGGCCGAAGCCGAAGGCCAAAGCAGGCAAAATGCCCCTGGCCCTCGGCTCCCAGCCCCTGGCTTACTTGCAGGCTGGGGGAATGCTCTTGCCAGTCACACCAGCGCACACTTCGGCTTTGGTGGCCCATTTGGCGTCAATGATCAGGTTCAGGTTGTTTTTCTTGATCACCACGGGTTTCAGCAGGATACCGCTCACCGAGATTTTCTTGGGTCCACCATTGAAGGGTTTGGCTCCAGGGATCTTGTTGACGGCGGTTCCGCCCGCCAGTTTCACGGCGATTTCAGCGGCTTTCTGGCCCAGGGTGCGGGAGTCTTTCCAGACGGTTCCGGTCTGCAGGCCTTTGGCGATGCGGTTGAGGGCGGCTTTGTCTGCATCCTGACCGGACACAGGCACCTTGCCAGCAAGTCCCACGCCACTGAGGGCAGCCACGGCACCGCCTGCAGTTCCATCGTTGGAGGCGACCACAGCGTCCACTTTGTTGCCCTGTGCGGTCAGGATCTGCTCCATGTTGCGCTGGGCGGTTTCAGGTTTCCAGCCTTCGGTGTACTGTTCGCCCACTTTCTTGATCGCGCCAGAGTCCATGGCTTTCTTCAGCACTTCCATCTGACCCTGGAACAGGATGTCTGCGTTGGGGTCGGTGGGGCTTCCCTTGATGAACACGTAGTTGCCTTTGGGCTTGGCGCTGAGCACCATCTTGGCCTGCAGGCGGCCCACTTCCTTGTTGTCGAAGGAGATGTAGAAGGCACTGGGATCTTCGATCAGGCGGTCATAGGCAATGACGGGAATGCCTTCTTCTTTGGCTTTCTGGATGGCGGGCAGGATCGCTACGTTGTCCTGGGCCAGCACGATCAGCACGTTTGCGCCTTTGGTGATCAGGCCTTCGATGTCGCTGATCTGTTTTTCGTTGCTGCTCTGGGCATCGGCGCTGATGTATTTGGCACCGGTTTTGGCCAGTTCAGCTTTGATGGCGGCTTCGTCGGTCTTCCAGCGTTCTTCCTGGAAGTTGGACCAGCTGACCCCCACCACAACATCAGCAGCCAGAACAGTAGAAGAAAAAGCAGAAACCCCAAGAGCACATGCAAGCAACCAGGCTTTTTTCATATAACATCCTCCCCACACAAGATGTCCTCTTGTGCGTCCTCTTCGTTTTGATCTTCGCTTGGATTGTAAGTGCTGCCAACAAACTTTGTCAATGTCTTTTGATTTCAAAACCTTCTTTGCGAAATCATCTTCCCATTGCAAAGCAAATGCAGAAGTTATCCATGATGTCATGAAAAAGACATGAAAAGGTCAAATTGAATTTGGCCTTCCAGAATTCATGCCTGAATTTCTGCACCTGTTCAGCCACCATTCTAGCGCTAAAATTGCTCTCAGGTGCTGTACAAAGCAGCCTGACCTATACAGCACCATCCAGACAAAACCCACCAGATTCCACAGCACAGGCGTTCACCTTTCAGGGAACATCAAGCGAGAGGAATCCAGGTCCAGCGACAATGCAAAACAGAAGTTCGGTTAAGCATAAGTTACTAAAACTAACTATCCCCTGTCAATCCCGTAAGGGCTTCCAGAGTGGGCATGTCAAATTTTCAGAAAGATCAAAGGAAAAATTTGTTTTCCTGCAAAAGAAAAACCAAGGCTTTCTTGAAAACCCTAGACCCTGGAAACCCATCTGGACTTTGCACCTGCCCCTCAGACGGACAGACAATTGACAGAATTCCGATTTACCTCTACACTTTAGTTAGTCTTTCTAACTAATTCAGTTGTGACCCCGGACCACCCACCAGACCCATGCATCAGACCCACAAGGTGGCCCCTCAAGGAGAACCCATGACCCAGTACCAGCCCAAACCCGAACACAAATTCACCTTCGGCCTGTGGACCGTTGGCAATCCAGGTGCCGACCCCTTCGGAAGTGCCGTGCGTGAAGCCATTTCTGCCCCCTACATTGTGGAAAAACTGGGTGAACTGGGAGCCTGGGGCGTCAACTTCCACGACAATGACCTGATCCCTGCAGAAGCCACCCCCGAGCAAGCAAAACAGATCAAAAAAGACTTCCAGGCTGCACTGGACGCCACTGGTCTGGTGGTTCCCATGGCCACCACCAATCTGTTCAAAGATCCCATCTTCCGGGATGGAGCCTTCACCAGCGCAGACGCCCGTGTGAGGGCCTACGCCATCCAGAAAACCATGAAAGCCATGGACCTGGGGGCAGAATTTGGTGCCAAAACCTACGTCTTCTGGGGCGGCCGTGAAGGCACCGAAGTGGATGCTGGCAGCCGCACCCTGGACGCCATGGGCTGGTTCCGGGAGGCCCTCAACTTCCTGGCTGAATACAACATCTCCCAGGGTTACGGCTACAAATTCGCGCTGGAACCCAAACCCAACGAACCCAGAGGGGACATCTTCCTGCCCACCGTGGGTGCAGCCCTGGGCTTCATCGCCACCCTGGACCACCCCGAAATGGTCGGTGTGAACCCCGAATTCGCCCACGACACCATGGCTGGACTCAGCTTCCCACACGCACTGGCACAGGCCATTGATGCCAAGAAACTCTTCCACGTGGACCTGAACGACCAGAAGATGGGCCGCTTTGACCAGGACCTGCGTTTCGGCAGTGAGAACTACAAGAGCGCTTTTTACACCGTCAAACTGCTGGAAGACTCCGGCTACCAGGGCCCCCGCCACTTCGACGCCCACGCCCTGCGCACCGAAGACTACGACGGCGTCTGGGAATTTGCGAAGGGCTGCATGCGCACTTACCTGATCCTCAAGGACAAAGTCGAGCAGTACAACGCAGATCCCGAAATTCAGGCTGCCCTGGCCGAATACTACGTCAAAGACGAAGCCCTCAGTGGCCTCACCAGCAAATTCTCTCCTGAAAATGCCCAGCAACTCAAAGACACCAGCTTTGACCTGGAAGGCATCCGCAGCAAGGGGCGCGGTCTGGAAAAAATCGACCAGCTGACCGCCGAAGTGCTGCTGGGCGTTCGGGGCAAGTAACACCCCCTGTCCTTCGCCCCCTGTCCTTCGCTTTGCTCAGGACTGTCCCCCTTCAGGGGACGTTCTCTCCACTCAGGTTCTGACCACAGATTCTGACCAAGACTTCCCCTCATCCAGCAATTCTCCCGGACCAGGACGCTCTCTCTCCCCTCCTGGTCCGCTCTTTTTGGAGGCTCACATGGCTCAAGTCACACTGGGTCTGGATTTAGGCACCTCTGGCGCACGGGTGCTGGCTGTGGATGCCAGCGGCCAGATCATCGCCGAGGTCATCAAAACCCATCCCCTTTACACCCCGCAACCCGGCTGGACCGAACAGAACCCGCTGGAATGGTGGCAATCCTCCATAGACGCGCTCAAAGAAGTGACCGAACAGCTTCCAGAAGGCACTGAAGTGCTGGCCCTGGGACTGTCAGGTCAGATGCACGGCATGGTCGCCCTGGACGCCCAGGGTGAAGTGATCCGCAATGCCCTCCTCTGGAACGACCAGCGCACCGGAAAAGCCGTGGAGAAACTGAACGCCATCATCGGCAAAGAGACTTTCATTGCCCGAACCGGAAACCCTGCCATCACCGGATTCCAGCTGCCCAAAGTGATCTGGCTGCGCGATGAGGAACCCGAAAATTACCGCCGGGTGCGCCACATCCTGCTGCCCAAAGACTACATTTCCTTCAAGCTGACCGGCACCATGCGGGCCGAACCCAGCGACGCTTCCGGAACCAACTGCTTCCACCTGGCCAGCAAACAATGGGACGAAGAGATTCTGGGTGCGCTGGACATCCCGGTGTCGTATTTCCCGGAGGTCATTGCTTCAGATGAGGTGGTCGGGAAGCTCTCTGAGGAAGTTGCAAAACAGGTGGGTCTGCCCGCTGGGATTCCCGTGGTGGCAGGCGCAGGAGACAACGCAGCTGCAGCCACCGGCCTGAGGATCAGCCAGGATGACATTCACACCGGAACCCTCTCATTGGGCTCCTCCGGGGTGATTTTTGCCCCCCTGACCGAAGCCAACCCCGATCCCCAGGGGCGGGTGCACCTGTTCTGCCACGCAGATGGCGCTTACAACCTGCTGGGCGTGACCTTGAGCGCAGCCAGCAGCCTGCAGTGGCTCAGGGACACCCTTTTCCCCAATCATTCCTTTGTGCAACTGACTGAAATGGCAGCCCAGAGCCAGCCCGGCTCCAGCGGCGTGACCTTCAAACCTTACCTGGCCGGAGAACGCACACCCCACCTGAACCCCAACCTGCGCGCCTCCCTCTCTGGCCTCTCCCTCGCCAGCAATGCCAGCGACATTGTGCGCTCGGTTCTGGAAGGGGTCGCATACTCTTTAAAAGACGCCCTGAACATCATCCAGCCCCTCACCCCTTTAAAGCAGGTGCTGGCCACAGGAGGCGGCTCCAAGTCTGATCTGTGGGTGCAAATCCTGGCCGATGTTCTGGAAATCCCCGTGCTAAAACCCGCTTATGTTCAGGGGGCCGCATACGGTGCTGCCCTGCTGGGCTTCAAGGTGGCCGGATTCCCACTGCCAGAGCGCGAACCTGCTGTGCAGACCACGGTGCCCCAGAATGCAGAGGCTTATCGGGAGGGGTATGGGAGGTATGTGGATTACGCCGGGTGATGTCAAGGATTGCCGAGAGCCGAGAGCCGAGAGCCTATGGTGCTTTAGCAATAGCTCTGGGTCAAATGCTGAACGCTGACGGCTGAAAGCTGATGGCTTTTGCCCTCGGCCCTCGACCCTCGGCTGATAAATGCTAGAATTCCCCCACACAGGACCCCCACATGAAACACGCAGGCGCGATTGCAGGTGATCAGGCACTTCTCAAGAAACTCAACCGGCTGGCCCTGCTGGGGTCGGTGCGGGAAACCCCTGGCCTGTCCCGTGCAGACCTCGCCAAAAAACTGAATCTGGCCAAACCCACGGTCAGCCAGCTCATTCAGGAGCTTGCAGATGAAGGCTGGATTCTGCTGGGCAGCCAGGAAGCCAGTGGGGTGGGGCGGCCCTCCTCCCCCATCCATTTCAACCATGAAGGGCTGGCCCTGGTGGGGGTGGAATTGACCCCCCATCAGATCAATCTGGTGGTCACCAATCCCAGAGGAGAAATCCTCTCTGAGGTGCAGGAGGTGCACAGTGCGGGGGACCCCTCTGCTGTGCTCTCTCAGATGGGCAATCTGATCACTGCAGCCCTGGACTTCTGTCAGCAACAGGAGCGCAAAGTGGTGGGGGTCGGGGTGGGTTTGCCTGGACCTGTGGATCCCAGGACCGGGGTGCTGCTGTATGCCCCCAACCTGGACTGGTCCAGCGTTCCGGTGCAGTCTTTTCTGGAATCCCTCTTAAAACAGGCCGGACATGAAGTCTTGCTGTACATCAACAACGAGGCCAAGACCGCAGCCATGAGCGAGTACATGTTCGGGAACCTGATTGATGTGGAGGACCTGGTGTACCTGAGCCTGGGGGAAGGTCTGGGTTCAGGTTTTGTTTTAAAACGTGACATCCTGCAGGGGCACAGCGGTTATGCCGGAGAGGTCGGGCACACCATCTTGCAGCCCGATCAGGGCAGGCGCTGCACCTGCGGGAAAACCGGGTGCGCTGAAACCCTGATCAGTGTGCGTGCCCTCAGCCAGAGTTTGTTCGGGCATGGTCAGGGGTCTTTGCAGGACATCACCGAAGCCCTGCAAGCCCAGACCCCAGAAACCTTCACGGCCCTGCACAGCTTTTCCCGTTACCTGGGCATCCTGATCAGCAACCTGCTCACCACCTTCAACCCCAGTCGGGTGGTGCTGGGAGGTCCATTGATCCAGCTTTCCGGGCACTTCTGGTCCAGCATGCTCAACGAGGTGAAAACCCGCACCCATCCGGGCATCTACTCGGATCAGGTGATCGTAAAATGCCGCTTTGGAGGCAATGCCAGTGCCATTGGAGCAGCAGGCAGCGCTTTGCAGATGGCCCTCAACGTGCGGCCCCAGGGCTGAAAAAGTGTTCAGCGGTCAGTGGTCAGCCCTCGGTACATCCATCTTCCCTTGGGGCTTCTGCCTTCTGCTCCCTCCACAGGTCTATAACCCAGAAATCCACCTCCAGAGCAAGGGTTTAGACTGTCAAAATGTTCAGGGCCAAACTTTCCCAGAAGATTCAAGCCTTAAAACCGTCCAGCACTGTGGCCGTCACCTCTCGCGCCCTGGAATTGAAACGCCAGGGGGTCGATGTGATTTCCATGTCGGTGGGGGAACCCGATTTTGACACCCCCGACCATGTGAAAGAGGCCGCCCATCAGGCCATCCGCACCGGAAAAACCAAGTACACCCCTGTGAATGGGATTTTTGAACTGCGTGAAACCATCAGCGAGAAACTGCTGCGCGAAAACAATCTGACCTACACCCCAGAGCAGGTCACGGTGACTTCTGGAGGCAAGCAGGCCCTGTTCAATGCCCTGATGGCCCTGCTGGATCCGGGGGATGAGGTGATCATTCCTGCGCCCTTCTGGGTCTCCTACCCGGAGATGGTCACTTTTGCGGGTGGGGTTCCGGTCTTTGTGGACACCCTGGCAGAAGAGGGTTACGCCCTGGATCCCGAAAAAGTCCGTGCTGCTGTGACAGACCGCACCGTTGCGATCATGATCAACAGCCCTTCCAACCCCACAGGGGTGGTGTATCCAGAGGCCACCATCCGGTCATTGGTGGAACTGTGCACCGAGAAGAACCTGCTTCTGATCACCGATGAGATGTACGAGCACATCATCTACGATGAAAAGCATGTTTCTGCTGCCCTGTACGGCTGGGACAATGTGCTGACCATCAATGGGGCCTCCAAGGCTTACGCCATGACCGGGTGGCGCATCGGGTATGCAGCAGGACCCCAGCACCTGATCAAAGCCATGAATGCCATTCAGGGCCAGAGCACCTCCAATGCCAACAGTGTGGCGCAGTACGCTGCGCTGGAAGCCATCCGGGACAGCCAGCAGTACATTGACTTCGCCCGTGAGAAATTCCGGGAGCGTCGGGATTTCATTGTCTCTGAGCTGAACAGCATGGGTCTGCCCACCCCCACCCCTCAGGGTGCTTTTTACGTGATGGTGGACACCACCTCCATTCATGCAGATGAAATTGAGGCTGCCAGACGCATTCTGGATGAAGGGCGGGTGGCTGTGGTTCCCGGCACCGATTTCCGGGCTCCGGGCCGCATTCGCATCAGTTATGCCACCAGCATGGAGAACATCCAGGAAGCATTGCAACGCATTGGAAGCCTGCTTTAACTGCAGATCCAGCAAAGGCAGGCTTCCACCTGTCTTTGTTCTCTTGCCGTAACTTCTCCTGCAATTCTCAGGGGGAATGGCATAAAATAACCCCATGTCTCTGTTTGCGTTCGATGTGGATGGGACCCTGATCGATGAGGCCAGCAACACCCATGCCCCCGAACTGGTCCAGCACATCCAGTCCCTCAAAGCCACCGGGCACAAAATTGCCCTGATCACCGGGCGGTTTGGTCTGCTCAGGGATTTTCTGGACCTGATTCAACCGGATGCCCGTGCGCTGGGAAACGGCAACCGCATTGTGCTGGGGGAAACCCAGGTCAGCACCCATGCCCTGACTGCACAAGAGGTGCAAACCGTGCTGGATCTGGTGCCCGAAGGCCTTGCAGTGGTGGGGTCTGCCCTCACAGATCGGCCCCTGAGTTTTGTATCCCATTATCAGGCTGCACAGTGGGAGCAGTGGCATCAGGCAGGACAGTTGTTCCCACTGGAAGAAATGGTGAACCATGACATCCTGCAACTTCAGTTCAAGGGTCCAGCCTGTCCTGTACTGAAGCAGCGGATCCGGGAAACCTTGCCGCATTTGAATGCTGCAGGTGCCATTGAGCCCTATCCGGGTTTTCTGAACATCACCGCCCAGAAAGCCAACAAACAGCATGCCCTGCGTGAAATTGCAGATTTGCTGGGGGTTCCACTTGCCAGCGTGATTGCTTTTGGAGACAGTGACAACGACATGGAGATGCTGCGCATTGCCGGTCACTCGGTGCAGGTGGGAGCGGCCCACTACTTGAAAGACATCTGCAAAGAACAGGTGTCCTGTCCCCTGATTGGACTTCCAGGGTGGCTGGGGCGTTACCTGGAGGGGAGGGCATGATGCGCGTTCTGCTGCTTTCAGGAATGCTGATGGGGCTGGCCTTTGCAGACCCTTCCCATGTGGAATTGCTCTCCGTGAAAAGTGCTGTCCTGGACCGCAACATGGCCGTCAAAGTGTACCTGCCTCCTGATTATGACGACCAGCAGAAATATCCCGTGGTCTACCTGCTGCATCCGTATGGTGGAGACGAGAAATTCTGGCTGGGTGCACTGGACACCCGCGAGGTCATGGACCGCCTGATCGAGCAGAAGAAAGTCCGTCCTTTTCTGGTGGTCTCCCCGAACTATGACAACAGCTTTGCCGTGAACAGCCGTGAGGCCATTGTGGGTGTGAATGCAGGACGTTATTCGGATTACCTCACCCAGGAACTGGTGTCTTTCATCGACTCGAAATATTCCACTGTGACTTCGCGGGATGGGCGCTTCATTGGGGGCACCTCCATGGGCGGTTACGCAGCGCTGCAACTGGGGCTGACCCACACCGAACTCTTCAGCAAGATTGCGGCCCAGAGTGCCGCATTGTGGGATGGCAAGGACGATTTGTACCAGGACCAGCGGGACTGGCTGTATCCCAACCCGGAAACCCGGAGTGACCGGGATCCCTTCAAACTGATCACCAAAGTGAACCTCAAGGCCCTGCATTTCAGAATCGATGTGGGCAAATCCGATCTGCTGAGAGAGGTCAATGAGCACTTTGTGCGGGAATTGCGGGAAGCTGGAGCCAACATCGAATTCAGCGAGGACAAAGGCGACCACGATCTGGCGTACTGGTCCAGTCAGCTTGCAGATTTCCTGACGTTCTTTGGGAAACCTGAATAGACCCCAATCCAGCCAGCAATTCCCGGTAAAATAAAAGCCTTGTGAGCACCCACCTTCTGGCCTTTGATTTCGATGGCACCCTTTTCGATGAGCACCAGCAGCAGGTTCCAGAGGAGATTTTTCCTCTGATCCAGCAGGCCCATGATGCAGGCATCAAGATTGTCCTGATCACAGGCCGCTGGGAGTTGCCCCCGGAGTTTTTAAAACGCCTGCCCCACCATGCGCGGGCCACCAGCAATGGCGGCCAGGTGCGCATTCAGGATGAAATTCACGTGCAGCACCTGATTTCCCAGCAGGATGTGCAGAGGATCGTGGAACTCACCCATCTGGAAGCAGAACTGTATGCTTTCTCCACCACCCATTTCTTCACCCGCGCACCTGAAGGGGCACGCAGCAAACGCTGGAGCCGTTACCTGCCCGTCAAGCCTTTCCAGGAGGTTTTTGGGGCCGATGTGATGAAGCTCAATGTGGACCACACTTCGGTGCCTGACCTGAAAACTGCGGTGGCAGAGCACCTTCCGCACCTGACCCTCACCGGAGGCCAGGAGCCTTACCTGCATTTCCTGACCATCACCCCCACAGCCGCCAATAAGGCGGAGGCTTTGAAGTACATCGCCAGCACGCTGGGTGTGGGTCTTTCCAACACCACCGTTTTCGGAGACAGCGACAACGACATTGAGATGCTGCGTCTGGCCGGTCATGCGGTGCAGGTCGGTCACATGCCTTACTTGCAGGAGGTCTCAGACGAGCAACTGGACCACCCCAGAGATGTGGCCCGCTGGCTGCAGAACTTCCTGAAAAACATCCATTCTGGAGTGCAGGTGTGAAACTGCTGGTCTGCGGGAACGTCAACCTGGAAACCGGGGTTCCGGTTTCTGGCTTCCCGCTGGAGTACGCGCCCATCAGTTACCTGAAATTCCAGACCACCACCCGTCCTGGGGGGGTGGGGTTCAATGTGGCCAAGGCCCTGAGCATCCTGGGCAGCGAAGTGCATTTTGCGGCCCTGACCGCCCCCGACCTGATGGGACAGGTGCTGCGTCAGGAGGTGAAAAGGGCAGGTCTGGGCCTGACGTTTCTGTCAGAGGTGCTGTCCGAAACCCCCCAGTCGGTGGTCCTGACCGACCCCCAGGGCCGCCGCCAGATCTTCACCGACCTCAAGGACCTGACAGAGGCCAATTATTCACGCGCCCTTTTTCATGAAGCGCTGGATCACGTGCACTTTGCCGTGATGACCAATGCACCTTTTGTGAAACCCCTGGTTCCAGAAGTGGTGAACAGCGGGGTGCCTTTTGTGACGGATGTGCAGGATTTGCAGGGCCTGCACCACGAATACAACCTGCCTTTTCTGGAGCACGCCGAGGTGCTGTTCTTCAGCCATGAGAAGCTGCCAGAAGCTGCTGCAGACTTTGTGCCCGCTCTGGCCCGCCTGTATGGCACAGAGGTGATCGTGGTGGGTCTGGGAGCGGACGGGGCCTTGCTGTACCATGACCGCACGCTGCACCATGTTCCTGCATTTTCGCCTCCCAGCATTCAGAGCACGGTGGGTGCAGGAGACGCGCTGTGTGCCAGTTTCACCCATTTTTATGCCAGGGGAATGCACCCCCTGGAAGCCCTGCAACGGGCCGTGGTTTTTGCAGGCAACAAAATTGCTGCAGCTTCTGGCAGTGAAGGCTTTCTGAACGAGAGTGAACTGGAAAGTGTCTTTTCTACACTGCAACAGGGCTGACAATTCGCTAGAATGGTCCGCGTATGCCCAAAATCACGGTGGAACAATACGGCACATTTGAAATCGAAACAGGAAAACGGCTGGTGCTGGGTCTGGAAGACGCAGGGGTGGACATGCTGCACCGCTGTGGCGGCAAGGCCCGTTGCACCACCTGCATGGTGGAGGTTCTGGAAGGCACCCCCACCCCCATGACCATGGCAGAAAAAACCGTTCTGGAAGCCAAGGGACTGGCCGGTCAGGGCCGCCTGAGCTGCCAGATCACCTGCGAATCCGACCTCACACTCAGAACCATCAAAACCACCAGAACCACAGGCCTGGAACCCGGCACCCATCCTGCAGAGCACATTGAGCCTGACCCCGAGTATCTGCCTTCCTGACCCTGTTTCTTCCTGACCCTGTTTCTTCCTGACCCTGTTTCTTCCTGACCCTGTTCTGGCTGAAATGCCACTCAACCATACAAGTCTCTCTGCTTTTGAAGGGCCTTCGTCTATAAATGGAGTATGGATAAAGGCTTTTCATTGGCGATATGTATTCTGGCTCTGTACAGGACAAAAATCTAAAAATGGCCTGGTACTCCGGGCCAACAATGCTATTTGAGGCGGGCGCGCCAGTCGTGTAG